>NZ_JBJHPC010000534.1:0-4926 GCF_045257485.1 Streptomyces sp. YS-3
CCCCTGGCTCGTCCTCCTCGCCGCCTGTGCCGGGCAGTTCCTCGTCGTCCTCGACGTCTCCGTCGTCAACGTGGCCCTCCCCTCGATGCGGACCGGGCTCGGCATGAGCCCGACCGGGCTGCAGTGGGTCGTCAACGCCTACTCCATCGCGTACGCCGGGTTCATGCTCCTGGGCGGACGCGCCGGAGACCTCTTCGGACGCAAGCGCATGTTCCTCGTCGGACTCGCGCTGTTCACCGGCGCCAGCCTGGCCGGCGGACTCGCCCAGGAAGGGTGGCAGCTGCTGGTCGCCCGGGGCGTGCAGGGGCTCGGCGCCGCCGTGCTCGCACCCTCCACGCTCACCATCCTGACCGCCGCCGTCCCCGAGGGCGCGGCCCGTACCAGGGCCATAGGGACCTGGGCGGCGGTCGGCGCGGGCGGCGGCGCGGCGGGCGGACTGGTCGGCGGGGTGCTCACCGACACCCTGTCGTGGCGCTGGGTGCTGCTCATCAACGTGCCCGTCGGCGCCCTCGTCCTCACCGGCGCCGCCCTGTGGATCACGGAGAGCCGCGCCGCCACCCGCGACCGCCTGGACCTGCCCGGCGCGGTCGCGGTCACCGGCGGGCTCGCCGTCCTGGCGTACGGCATCGTGCAGACCGAACAGTCCGGCTGGAGCGCGCCGCAGACGCTCGCCCCGCTGCTCGGCGGGCTCGCGCTGCTGGGGGCGTTCCTCGCCGTCGAGGCGCGCGCGGCGGCGCCGCTGATGCCGCTGCGGCTACTGCGCATCCGGGCGGTGTCGTCCGCCAACGTCGTGATGTTCGCCTGCGGCTCGGCCACCTTCTGCACCTGGTACTTCATGACCCTGTACGCGCAGAACGTCCTCGGCTACACCCCGCTGGGCGCCGGACTCGCCCTCATCCCCAGCTCCCTGAGCATCGTCCTCGGGGCCAAGATCGCACCCCGGCTGATGCCGGTGACCGGGACCCGCAACCTCACCGTCCTCGGTGTGCTGATCGCCGCCGCCGGCTTCGGCTGGCAGTCCACGATGCACGCGCACGACCCGTACTGGATGTCCATCCTGGTGCCCGGCACGCTGATGATGACCGGCGCGGGCCTGGCCACCACGCCGCTCGCCTCGCTCGCCACCTCCGGCGCCGCGCCGGGCGAGGCGGGGCTGGTGTCGGGGCTCATCAACACCTCCCGCACCATGGGCGGCGCGCTCGGCCTGGCCGTCCTGTCGACCGTCGCCACCGCCCGTACCGGCGACACTCCGACCCCCGAAGCGCTCACCGACGGCTACGCGCTCGCCTTCCGCACCGGCGGCTTCGTGCTGCTCGCCAGCACCGTGGTCGCGCTGGTGTGGCTGCCCAGGGCGACGGCGCCGAGGAAGTGACTCAGAGCCAGCCCTGCTGCCGCGCCGCCCGTACCGCCTCCATGCGGTTGCGGGTGCCGGTCTTGCCGATCGCCGACGAGGAGTAGTTGCGCACCGTCGACTCCGACAGGTGCAGCCTGCCCGCGATGTCGGCCACGGTCGCGCCGTCCACCGACGCGTTCAGCACGTCCCGCTCCCGCGCGGTCAGCGGGCTGGCGCCCGCGCTCAGCGCCGCCGCGGCCAGCGCCGGGTCGATCACCGTCTCGCCGCGCAGCACCCGCCGGACCGCCTCGGCCAGGTCCTCCACCGGCCCGTCCTTCACCAGGAACCCCGCCGCGCCCGCCTCCATCGCGCGCCGCAGATACCCGGGCCGCCCGAACGTGGTGAGGATCAGCACCCGGCAGTCCGGGCACTCCTCGCGCAGGTCGGCCGCCGCGTCCAGACCGCTGCGGCCGGGCAGTTCGATGTCGAGGAGGGCGACGTCGGGGCGGGCGGTGAGCGCGGTGGACACGATCTCGTCGCCCGCCGACACCTGGGCGACCACCTCGATGTCCTCCTCCAGGCCGAGCAGCAGGGCCAGCGCGCCCCGCATCATGCCCTGGTCCTCGGCGAGCAGGACTCTGATCATGCCGTTCTCCCCATCGTGCGGGCCGTCATCCGTGTACGGCCCCGTGTTCCGTCCCCAGCCCCAGCTCGGCTTCGAGCGCGGCGTCGGCCGGGTCGACCGGGAGCTCGGCGCTCACCTGGAAGCCGCCGCGCGGCCCGCGGCCCGCGTCGAGTGAGCCGCCGGCCGCCGCCAGGCGTTCGGTGAGACCCTTCAGACCCGTGCCGCCGATCCGGGAGCCGGGGGCCGCGGGCTGTACGGATGGTACGCCGTGCCCGTCATCGGTGATCTTCAGCCGTACCCGCTCGGGCGCGCCGTCGACCACGATCTCGCAGCGGGTCGCGCCGCTGTGCCGTACGACGTTGGTGACCGCCTCCCGCACCACCCAGCCGAGCAGCGCCTCCACCTGCGAGGGCAGCGGCGGCCCCGACAGGCGCACCACCGGCTCGACTTCGGCGGCGAGCAGCGCCGAGCGGGCCCGGTCCAGCTCGGTGCCGAGGCTGCCCTCGCGGTAGCCGGTGACGGCCTCGCGGATCTCGGTGAGCGCCTGGCGGCCGACCGCCTCGATGTCGGCGACCTGGCCCAGCGCGGCGTCCAGGTCGCGCGGGGCGAGGCGGCGGGCCGCCTCCGACTTCACCACGATCACCGACAGCGTGTGGCCGAGCAGGTCGTGCAGGTCGCGGGAGAAGCGCAGCCGCTCCTTCTCCACGGCGGTACGGGCCAGCTCCTGGCGGGTGTCGCGCAGTTCGCGCACGGTCTGGGAGAGCGAGAGGACCGCCGCCGTGACCATGCCGGAGAGGAACGTGCCGTACGCGATGGTCACGTTGTCCCACACCTCCCCGGCCTCCATGCCCGAGATGGCGCCCGCCGAGGACGCCAGCACCATGACCGCGAGACCCAGCTTCCGTTCCCGCAGCACCGCGCCGCAGGCCAGCGAGAGCAGCGGGAAGAAGAACAGCCAGGTGCCGCCGTAGGAGATGGCCAGGCCGTAGGTGATCGCGGCCATCGCGGCCAGGGCGGCGAGCGTGGAGCGGCTCTCCCGCTTCTCCTTGACGAAGGCGCGGAAGGCGACCGTGACGTAGAGCGAGTTGAAGGCCAGCAGACCGGTGCCGCCGATCCACGGGTCCGGGGTCGTGCCCTCGACCAGGCTGGAGAACGCGCCCAGGCCCATCAGCAGCCAGGGCAGCAGCGTGTACGCGCTGGCCGGGGGGCCGGGGAGGTCGGCGTCGCGGTCGCAGCCCTTCTTCGCCCGCGCGTCGGCCACCGCCTTCACCGGGTCCTTCGGCAGAAGTCGTGCCACAGTCTCGTTCTCCCCGTTCATCGTGCTCACACCGTCCTCGCGGACCGTCGGTAGGAGATCACGGCGTACGAGCCGAACGCCAGCAGCCAGCCGCCGAGCACCGCGACCGTCCCCGCCCCGGGGGCCGAGCCGTTCGAGACGGCCCAGCCGAGGTCACCGAAGCGGTGCGCCGGGGTGTACGCGGCGACGGAGGCGAGCCAGTGGGGGAACGAGGAGAGCGGGAACCACAGTCCGCCGACCACCGCGAGCCCCATCAGGCACGCCACATTGACCACGCCCATGGCCTGCGGGCTCAGCCGGTAGCCGTTGCCGAGGCCCAGCAGGGTGAAGGGGAGCGCCCCGGCCCACAGCAGCAGCGCGAGCGCCGCCCACTGCCAGGCGGCCAGCCGTACGCCGTTGACCAGCGCGCCCGCCGCGAGCACCGCCAGGACCGCCGGCAGCACGGTCGCGGAGCCGCTGACCGCGCGGCCCGCCACCACCTGGGACGGCGTCAGCGGGGTGATCCGCAACTGGCGCAGCCAGCCCGCGCTCCGGTCGGAGGCGACGGCGCCGCCCGCGTTGAGGGACGCGCCGAGCGCGCCGTACGCGGCCATGCCGACCATCGAGGCGACCTTCCAGTCGGCCGAATCGCCGTCCCCCGAGCCGATGTTGGTGAAGAGCAGATACATGAGCACCGGCATCCCGATGCCGAAGAGGACGAAGGAGGCGTCGCGGAAGGTGCGGCGGATTTCGAGGATGACGTAGCCGAGCATCAGACGGTCTCGCTCTCGCGGGTGGAGCCGACGGTGGAGGTGAGGGAGAGGAACGCGTCCTCCAGGCTGGCCGGGGCGACTTCCAGGCCCCGGACCGCGCCGAGCCGGGCGAGCTCCATGACCGTGGCATCGGAGTCGTCGGTGCGCAGCCGGGCGCGGTCGCCGCGCACCTCGACCGAGACGACGCCCGGCAGCGCGGACAGGCCGGCGCTGGGGCCGCCCGCCAGATCGAAGGAGACCAGGCTGCCGCCGGCCGCGCGCTTGATGCGCTCGCCGGGGCCGTCGGCGACGACCCGGCCGTGGTCCACGACCACGATCCGGTCGGCGTTGGCGTCCGCCTCCTCCAGGTAGTGGGTGGAGAACAGCACGGTGTTGCCCCGGCGCGCGTAGGTGCGCATCGCGTCCCAGAAGGCGCGGCGCGCCTCGACGTCGAGCGCGGCGGTCGGCTCGTCCAGGACCAGCAGCGCGGGCGCCCCCGCGACGGCCACCGCGAACCGGACGCGCTGGGCCTGGCCGCCGGAGAGCTTGTCGACGCGGCGGTCCGCGAACTCGGTGAGCCCGGCGAGCGCGAGGGCCTCGTCGACGGGCATCGGCTCCGGATAGGTCGAGCCGACGAACGCGACGAGCTCGCGGACGGTGACGCGGGGGATGGGCTGCCCCTCCTGAAGCATCGCGCCCACGAGCCCGGCCCGCACCGCCCGCTCGGGCGTCCGCCCGAAGAGCCGCACCTCACCCGCGTCCGGCTCGTCGAGACCGAGCAGGAGGCCGATGGTGGTGGACTTGCCGGCGCCGTTGCGGCCGAGCAGCGCGACGGTCTCGCCGCGGGCGATACCGAGATCGATGCCGTCGACGGCCCGTACGTGGGCGTAGGCCTTGGCCACGGCGGTGAAGCGGATGGCGGCGGGGTCGGGGTCGGGGT
>NZ_JBJHPC010000535.1:0-4924 GCF_045257485.1 Streptomyces sp. YS-3
GGAGAGCGGGGGTCGTCTTTCCGGCCGACTCGGGGGGGGAGGAGCCGGACCGGGTTAGCACGGTCGCGAACGATCCGTGACTTCCATGGTGTACCCGAGAGCCTTCTCAGGCAAACCCACACGCCCCAGCGTACGCCGAATGGTGGGCGCCTATGCTCGCCTTCGTGGAAAACCACTCCTTGCCGCGGACCGCCGCCTTCTTCGACTTGGACAAGACAGTCATTGCCAAGTCGTCGACCCTCACGTTCAGCAAGTCCTTCTATCAAGGGGGACTCATCAACCGCCGGGCCGTGCTGCGTACGGCCTATGCCCAGTTCGTGTTCCTCGCCGGCGGCGCCGACCACGACCAGATGGAGCGGATGCGCCAGTACCTGTCGGCGCTCTGCAAGGGCTGGAACGTCCAGCAGGTGAAGGAGATCGTCGCCGAGACGCTCCACGATCTGATCGACCCGATCATCTACGACGAGGCCGCCTCCCTCATCGAGGAGCACCACACCGCGGGCCGCGACGTCGTGATCGTCTCGACCTCGGGCGCCGAGGTGGTCGAGCCCATCGGTGAGCTGCTCGGGGCGGACCGGGTGGTGGCCACCCGGATGGTCGTGGGTCCCGACGGCTGCTTCACGGGCGACGTCGAGTACTACGCCTACGGCCCCACCAAGGCGGAGGCCGTCAAGGAGCTCGCCGCCTCGGAGGGCTACGACCTGTCCCGCTGCTACGCGTACAGCGACTCGGCGACCGACGTCCCCATGCTGGAGTCGGTGGGCCACCCCTTCGCGGTCAACCCGGATCGGGCACTCCGGCGCGAAGCGGCCATCCGAGATTGGCCGATTCTCGTCTTCAACCGGCCGGTCCGGCTCAAGCAGCGGCTTCCCGCGCTCTCCATGCCGCCCCGCCCCGCCCTGGTCGCGGCGGCGGCCGTGGGCGCCGCGGCGGCCACCGCCGGACTCGTCTGGTACGCGAGCCGACGACGCGCGGCGGCGGTGAGCTGACCGAGCGGCCCCGCGGTCTACGGGGCCACGGCCGGTGCCGAGGCCAGCACCGGCCGTTCTGTCCTGTTTGAACCTAAAAGTAAAGAAGTGCAGTCAGGGGTTCCGCTTCACCCCGGCCTGGAGTACAAATAAGGCAACGGCCCGCGAGACCTGGGACATCCGAGAGGATCACCTTCTACGCAGCACGGCCCCACGGACCGAAGCATGGAAGCCGAGCACCCACGCGACGTCGACCCGTCGATTACGGGCCAGCCGCACCAGGTGACGGGCAGAAGTTCCCGACCTGATGGGCAACTTTCGAGGACGCTTGGTAACCCGGTGGACATGCCAGCGGCGGTACCGATCCGGTACCGCCGCAACCCTTTTCCGGGGGCTTTCCCCGCGCCGGGTGCCGCCTACGCCGCTCCGCGCTGGAGCGCCTCGCAGACCGCCGTCGACTCCCGCACCCCGAGCTCGACCGAGCGCCCGCAGTAGGTGATCCAGGCGGCCACACCCTCCGGCGTCCCCGAGGCGTAGCCGTCCAGCGCCGCCGCGTAGGCCGCGCGTCCCTGCTCCGCGTGGCCCACCTCCGCCGGGCAGATCGACTTGGGGTCGAGACCGCTGCCGATCAGCACGATGCGCTCGGCGGCCCGCGCCACCAGTCCGTTGTACGAGCCGAACGGACGCAGGGCGAGCAGTTCGCCGTGCACCACGGCCGCCGTGACCAGCGCCGGGGCCGAGGAGCCCGCGATGATCAGCTGGGACAGGCCCTCCAGCCGGCCCGCCACCTCGTCCGCGTCCGGCAGCGGCAGCTCGATCAGCGGCTCGTCCACCGGCTCGCCGTGCTGACGCGGGCGGCCGACCGTGTCGGCGGAGTCGGCGGCGGCGACCAGATGCAGCCGGGCGAGCACCCGCAGGGGCGACTGCCGCCAGATGGAGAGCAGTTGGCCGGCCTCGGCGGTCAGCCGCAGAGCGGCGCCGACCGTGCGCGCCTCGCTCTCCGAGCCGAAGTCGCTGCGCCGCCGCACCTCCTCCAGCGCCCAGTCCGCGCCGGAGAGCGCGGCACTGCCGCGCGCCCCCCGCAGCGCCGCCTCGGAGGTGATCTCGTTGCTGCGCCGGCGCATGACCCGGTGCCCGTAGACCCGGTCGACGGCTTTGCGCACGGAGTCCACGGCGTCCGTGACACCCGGCAGCGTGCCCAGGGCGACCAGCGGATCAGGGGCCGACGAGGCGTTCGTACTCATAAGTAGGGAGGCTACGCGCCCCGGCCCCGCACCCCACCTTCGAGTGGTCTTCTTCACTCACTCCCCCTACATTGCGCCATCGCGCGATTACCGTTGGTGAACATGAAGATCGCTTTCGTGGGCAAGGGCGGCAGCGGCAAGACCACGCTGTCCTCGCTCTTCATCCGTCACCTCACCGCCAACGAGGCCGCCGTGCTCGCGGTCGACGCCGATATCAACCAGCACCTGGGGACCGCGCTCGGGCTCGACGAGCCGGAGGCCGCCGCGCTGCCCGCGATGGGCGCGCACCTGCCGTTGATCAAGGACTACCTGCGCGGCACCAACCCCCGGATCGCCTCCGCCGAGACGATGATCAAGACGACTCCGCCGGGGCGCGGCTCCCGGCTGCTGCGGCTGCGCGAGTCGAATCCGGTGTACGAGGCGTGCGCGCGGCGGGTGGTGCTCGACGACGGGGACATCCGGCTGATGGCGACCGGCCCGTTCACCGAGTCCGATCTGGGGGTGGCCTGTTACCACTCGAAGGTCGGTGCGGTGGAGCTGTGCCTGAACCACCTGGTGGACGGGCCGGACGAGTACGTGGTCGTCGACATGACCGCCGGGTCGGACTCGTTCGCCTCGGGGATGTTCACCCGCTTCGACATGACGTTCCTGGTGGCGGAGCCGACCCGCAAGGGCGTGTCGGTCTACCGGCAGTACAAGGAGTACGCGCGCGACTTCGGGGTCGCCCTGAAGGTCGTCGGCAACAAGGTGCAGGGCCCGGACGACCTGGACTTCCTGCGGGCCGAGGTCGGTGAGGACCTGCTGGTCACCGTCGGCCACTCCGACTGGGTGCGCGCGATGGAGAAGGGGCGCCCGCCGCGTTTCGAGCTCCTGGAGGCCGACAACCGGCTCGCCCTCCAGGCGCTGCAGAACGCGGCGGAGGACTCCTACGAGGCGCGCGACTGGGAGCGGTACACCCGCCAGATGGTCCACTTCCATCTGAAGAACGCCGAGAGCTGGGGGAACGCGAAGACGGGTGCCGACCTGGCGGCCCAGGTCGACCCCGACTTCGTCCTGCGGGAGGAGTTCGCCGTTCCGCAGCCGAGCTGACCTCGCCAGGGCGGCTCGCGGCGATCAGCTGGTGGCGGCCTGCCTGAGGCCGGGCTGCGGGAGCGGCCTGGCCGACTGGACCGGCAGGGCGGGCTGGGCGGCCAGGAAGGCCGTCCAGCCGCCCTTCGGGGCCTCTCCGACCTTCAGCTGACGGAACTTGTCGAGCGTCGAGGGGTCCTGGGCGTCCAGCCAGTCGGCGAGCTGACGGAACGACACACAGTGCACATCGCGCTTGACGCAGACCGTCTTGATCGTGTCCTCGACGGCCCGCATATAGGCGCCGCCGTTCCAGGACTCGAAGTGGTTGCCGACGATCAGCGGGGCGCGGTTGCCGTTGTACGAGCGCTCGAAGGCCTGGAGCAGGCCGTCGCGCATCTGATTGCCCCAGTACTCGTGCTGGTCGGCGTCGCCGGTCACCGCGCCCGACTGGTTCATGTAGAAGTTGTAGTCCATGGACAGCGTCTGGAAGCCGCGGCCCGGGACCGGCACCAGCTGCATGGACAGGTCCCAGACGCCGTTGTCGTTCTTCTTCGGCCACACCTGGTCGTTGACGCCGCTGGTGTCATAGCGCCAGCCGAGCTGGCCGGCCGCCTGCACGAAGTTCTTGCGGCCCTCCAGGCAGGGGGTGCGACCGCCGATGAGCTCCTTGTCGTAGTCGAACGGAAGCGGCGCCTCCGCCTTGAGCCCGGAGTTGGACTTCCAGTTCTTGACGAACGACTTCGCCTGCGCGATCTCGCTCTTCCACTCGTCCACCGACCAGGTGCCGACGCCGCCTTCGTTCCCGCAGAAGTGGCCGTTGAAGTGGGTGCCGACCTCGTTGCCCTCCTGCCACGCGGCGCGCAGCTGGGTGACGGTGTCCTTGATGCCCTTGAGGTCGTTGAACCCGATGTCACTGCTGCCCGGCGAGTGCTTGGGCGCGGTGTACCGCTCGCGCTTCTCCTCCGGGAGCATGTACACACCGCTGAGGAAGTACGTCATCGTCGCGTTGTACTTCTTGCCGACCTCGCGGAAGTGGGAGAACAGCCGCTGGCTGTCCTCGCCCGCCCCGTCCCAGGAGAACACCACGAACTGCGGCGGCTGCTGACCCGGCGCCAGCTTGCGCGGCTTCAGCAGATGCGGCTGGGCCCCGGTGAACGCGGTGGAGCCGTCCCCGATCAGGCGTACGACGTTCTTGGGGGCGGCGGCGCCCGCGCCGGGTCCGGGCGCTGCCGCCTTGGTCCCGTTGCCCACCGAGCAGCCCGCGGCGCCCGCGATCAGCGCGGCGACGACGGCGCCGGTGGCGATCCTCTTCGTGGCGGCCATCATCCGCCCACCCTCTTCCTCACAGATCAGCAGATCCGAAGATCTCTTGTACTGAAGGTCATCAAATCGCCGCAAAAGTGACACGCAGCATGAGGGAAGAAGGCGCGACAGGCCGCACGAAAAGCTGCTTATTCACCGTTGAGAGTGAATCGATGGCCCATTTGCCCGAAATGGCAAGCGCTGACCTTTACTCTGCATTACGATTCGTTTACCGAGAGTTGAGAATCCCGCCGCTGTACGCCGTGACCCACGGCCGCGACCCCCCATCCGCGACCGCGCCGCCCCGGAGGAGACGGGAACATGTCTGCCTGCGCCCCCACC
>NZ_JBJHPC010000536.1:0-4924 GCF_045257485.1 Streptomyces sp. YS-3
CCCGTGACCCGCCGCCCTCCGCGGCCTCCGCCTCGCGTGATCGCACCCTCCCGTCACCCCCGCCTCCCCTGACCCCGTCATGCGGCGACCCCGGCGCGCCCGCGTCGCTCCAGCTGAGGCGGCGTCAACTTCCTTGCCCGCGTGGCGAATCTACCCTCCGGTAGGTGGTGGATTGTGCCCTTGTGAAGGGTACATAAGGGTCGCTGGGGACGACCCACAGCACGCCCCACAGCACGACCCGCAGCACAACTGCACATGAAGGGAGCCCGCCGTGGACCACGAAGCCCCCGCGGGAAGCGTCACCTCCACCCTCGGCCACCTCGCACTCGGACTCACCCTGCTCGCCTTCGGCCTCGGCACCACCCGGGTCGTCGACGGCGTCACCGTGGCCGACGCGGTGTCGATCGCGACGTACGTCGGCGGCATCGCCCTCTTCGTCCTCGGCATCGTCGCCTTCCGTGACCAGGACGCCTTCACCGGCACCGCCTTCGCGGGCCTGGGCGCCTTCTGGTTCACCTGGGCGAACGGTGCGGACGCCAAGTTCTCGGCCAACGCGGCCGGCCTGTTCCTGCTGCTCTTCGGGCTCCTCGCGCTGAGCCTGGCGGTGGGCTCGGCGGGCTACGGCCCCATCCGGCAGGGCTCGTTCGCGCTGCTCTTCGTCTCCCTGGTGCTCCTCGCCATCGCGGACTTCGCCACCAACGACGGCCTGGCGAAGGCCGGTGGCTGGGTGGCGGCGGTCGCGGGCGCCGTGTCCTGGTACGGGGCGACGGCGGGCCTGGCCAACTGGCCGACCGCGGTCCCGCGACGCGCTGCCGGCCGGGGGGTGACGGCCGCCGGCTAGGCAGCCGCCCGCCGGTGCGATGGGCGGCACCGGCAGGCAAGGGAGCGGCCCCGCACGCCAGGTGGCGCGTGCGGGGCCGCTTCTGCCTCTACGGGGCCGACGGATACGGAACCAGCCGTACCGGACGGACTACTCGACCGTGACGGACTTCGCCAGGTTGCGCGGCTTGTCGATGTCGCGGCCCATGGCCAGCGCCGTGTGGTACGCGAAGAGCTGGAGCGGGATGCCCATCAGGATCGGGTCCAGCTCGTTCTCGTTCTTCGGGACGACGATGGTGTGGTCGGCCTTCTCCTGCTCGCGGTGGGCCACGGCGAGGATACGGCCGCTGCGGGCCTTGATCTCCTCCAGGGCCGCGCGGTTCTTCTCCAGCAGGTCGTCGTCGGGGACGATCGCGACCGTCGGCAGCGCGGGCTCGATGAGCGCCAGCGGGCCGTGCTTGAGCTCGGAGGCCGGGTAGGCCTCGGCGTGGATGTAGGAGATCTCCTTGAGCTTCAGGGAGGCCTCCAGGGCGACCGGGTAGCCGCGCACCCGGCCGATGAACATCATCGACTGGGCGCCCGCGTACTCCTTGGCCAGCTTCTCGATCTCCGGCTCCATCGCCAGGATCTCGGAGATCTGCGCGGGCAGCTTGCGCAGGCCCTCGATGATCCGCTTGCCGTCGGCCACCGACAGGTCGCGGATGCGGCCCAGGTGCAGGGCGAGCAGCGCGAAGGCGACCACGGTGTTGGTGAAGCACTTGGTGGAGACGACGCAGACCTCGGGGCCGGCGTGCACATAGGTGCCGCCGTCCGCCTCGCGGGCGATCGCCGAGCCGACGACGTTCACGACGCCGAGGACGCGGGCGCCCTTGCGCTTGAGCTCCTGGACCGCGGCGAGCACGTCGTAGGTCTCACCGGACTGCGAGACCGCAATGTACAGCGTGTCGGGGTCCACCACCGGGTTGCGGTAGCGGAACTCGGAGGCCGGCTCGGCGTCCGCGGGGATGCGGGCGAGCTCCTCGATGAGGCCGGCGCCGATCATGCCGGCGTGGTACGAGGTGCCGCAGCCGAGGATCTTGATCCGGCGCACCCCGCGGGCCTCGCGGGCGTCGAGGTTGAGGCCGCCGAGGTGGACGGTGGAGAACCGGTCGTCGATCCGGCCGCGCAGCACGCGGTCCACGGCGTCGGCCTGCTCCGACATCTCCTTGTGCATGTACGTGTCGTGGCCGCCCATGTCGTAGGAGGCGGCCTCCCACTCGACGGTCTCGGGGGTGGCGTTGGTGAGCGTGCCCGAGGTCGTGTACGTACGGAAGTCGTCGGCCTTCAGCGTCGCCATCTCGCCGTCGTTGAGGGTGACGACCTGGCGGGTGTGGGCGATCAGCGCGGCGACGTCGGAGGCGACGAGCATCTCCTTCTCGCCGATGCCGAGGATGACCGGGGAGCCGTTGCGGGCGACCACGATGCGGTCGGCGAAGTCGGCGTGCATCACGGCGATGCCGTAGGTGCCCTCGATGACCTTGAGCGCCTCGCGGACCTTCTCCTCCAGGGAGTCGGCCGGGGAGCGGGCGATCAGGTGGGTGATCACCTCGGTGTCGGTCTCGGAGGCGAAGACGACGCCCTCGGCCTCCAGCTTGGCGCGCAGCTCGGCGGCGTTGTCGACGATGCCGTTGTGGACGACGGCGACCTTGTTCTCGGGGTCGAGGTGCGGGTGCGAGTTCACGTCGCTGGGGGCGCCGTGGGTGGCCCAGCGGGTGTGCGCGATGCCGGTGGTGCCGGTGAAGCGCTTGGGGACGCGGGCCTCCAGGTCGCGGACGCGGCCCTTGGCCTTGACCATCTTCAGCGCGCCCGACTTGGGGCTGTTGATGACCACGCCCGCGGAGTCGTAACCGCGGTACTCCAGCCGCTGGAGGCCTTCCAGCAGCAGGGGAGCGACATCACGCTTACCGATATAACCGACGATTCCGCACATAGAGTTCTGACCCCTCCATCGACGTACAGGTTCAACAGGTCCAACACGTTCGGGTGTGCTCAGCCGTAGACGATGCGGCGCAGCTGGCGGAGCGAGAGCTCCGGGGGTGCCACGGCGCGGTGCGGCAGCTCGGCCGCGATCCGCTCGAAGATCTCCGCGTTGACCAGGCCACCGGACTGCAGTTCACGGTGACGGCGGCGGACGAACTCCTCGTACGTCTCGTCGAAGTACGCCAGCACATCGAGGACCACCCGGGCGGCCTCACCGCGCTGGAGCGCGGTGCTGCGCACCAGATGGTCGATGAGGTCGTCGTGCGACGACGGGCTGCGGCGTTCGAGCACCCGTCGATATTGCGGGCTATCCGGTCCGCACGCAAGAATCCTGCCCGGTATCGGGCAGGATTCCCATGATCATACGCATCCTGGTACGGACCAGGCCGCTCCGGAAGCGCTCGCCGCCGCGGCCTTCGGCGGTGGAAGGCCGTCCGTCGGGTATTGGTCTGCACCTTGACGGTGGCGGTGGCGGGCGGTTGTGATGGTTCCCGTTCGGTTGCTCGCGTCCCCTGCTCGTGTCCCGTCGAAGGGAACCGCTTGTGAGACCGCTTGTGAGACCGCGTACGAGACAGCGCACGAGGCAGCGCGGAACGATCACGGGTCTGCTGGGCGCCCTGCTGCTTCTGGCGGCGGGCATCTCCTCGGCCGGCGCCTCCTCCGCCGCAGCCGCGCCCCGCACCCCGCGCCCGCTGGACCACATCGTCCCGGCCCCGGCCTCCGTCACCCCCGGCGGCTCCCCGTACACGCTGACGCCCGCGACCGTGATCCGGGTCGACGCCTCGGCGGGCGCCGAGGGCCGCCGGATCGCCGGCTATCTGGCGGACGTCCTGCGCCCGTCGACCGGGTACGCGCTGCCGGTACGGGCGGAGGGGCGCGGCGGCATCCGGCTGCGGCTCTCCGGCGAGACACGGCTCGGGCAGGAGGGGTACCGGCTCGAAAGCGGCCCCGGCGCGCTCACGCTCACCGCGCACCGGGCGGCCGGGCTCTTCCACGGCGTCCAGACGCTGCGGCAACTGCTGCCCGCGCCGGTCGAGAGGCGCACCCGGCAGCCGGGGCCGTGGCAGGTGGCGGGCGGGACGATCACGGACGTCCCGCGCTATGCCTACCGGGGCGCGATGCTGGACGTCTCCCGCCACTTCTTCACCGTGGCGCAGGTCGAGCGGTACATCGACCAACTGGCCCTCTACAAGATCAACAAGCTGCATCTGCACCTCAGCGACGACCAGGGCTGGCGGATCGCGATCGACTCCTGGCCCCGGCTCGCGGAGTACGGCGGGCAGACGCAGGTGGGCGGCGGCAAGGGCGGCCACTACAGCAAAGCGGACTACCGGGAGATCGTCCGGTACGCGGCGAGCCGCTATCTGGAACTCGTCCCCGAGATCGACACGCCCGGCCACACGAACGCGGCCCTCGCCTCCTACGCCGACCTGAACTGCGACGGCGTCGCGCCACCCCTCTATACCGGCACGGACGTCGGTTTCAGCTCACTGTGCGTGCCGAAGCAGGTGACGTACGCGTTCCTGGACGACGTCGTGCGGGAGCTGGCGGCGATGACGCCGGGTCGATATATCCACATCGGCGGCGACGAGGCGCACTCGACCCCGCACGCGGACTACGTGGCCTTCATGGACCGGGCCCAGGCGGTCGTCGGGAAGTACGGCAAGACGGTCATGGGCTGGCACCAGCTCACCGGGGCGCGGCCCGTCGCCGGGGCGGTGGCCCAGTACTGGGGCACGGACGGGAACGAGGCCGAGGTCGTCGCGGCGGCGAAGGCGGGGACGAAGGTGGTGATGTCCCCGGCGAACCGGGCGTATCTGGACATGAAGTACGACGCGCGCACGGAGCTGGGGCAGGACTGGGCGGGCTATGTGGAGGTGGACCAGGCCTACGGCTGGGACCCGGACACCTTCGTGAAGGGGATGCCGGCGGGAGCGGTGCTGGGGGTGGAGGCGCCGCTGTGGTCGGAGACGCTGGTGCGGAGCGGGGACGTGGAGTACATGGCGTTTCCGCGGGTGCTGGGGATCGCGGAGCTGGGGTGGTCGCCTGCGGCGACGCACGACTGGGGGGCGTACCGGGTCCGGCT
>NZ_JBJHPC010000537.1:0-4897 GCF_045257485.1 Streptomyces sp. YS-3
GGGCTGCGTTGGAGCGGACGGGTGACGGCGGACCGGAGGAGCAGGGTGGCGCGGAGGGTCAGGTTTCGTCCTCCTCGCCCGCGAGCCGTCCGAAGTCACGGTCGGTGCCGGGCAGCGGATCGGGGGCGGCGATGTCCAGACCGTAGTGGTGGTAGAGCTGGAGCTCCTGTTCGGGGGAGAGGTGGCGGCCGACGCCGAAGTCGGGAGCGTCCTTGATCAGCGCCCGGTCGTAGGGGATGTGCAGCGCCTCGTCGACGAGGGCGCTGGGCTCCAGGGGGACGAAGGCGTCCCGGCTGAACAGGCCGGTGCGTACGGCGGCCCACTCGGGCACTCCGGTGGCGTCGTCGAGGTAGACCTCGTCCACCGTGCCGATCTTGTTGCCGTTGCGGTCGAACGCCTTGCGGCCGATCAGGCTGCGCGGATCGATATCGGTCTGCACGGTCCCTCCAACAGGTCGCAACTGCTCGTAACACTACGAAAGTGCACAACGCGGGCCTCGGCCACTCGAAGGATCAGGGCCGGGCCGCGCTGGTACGCTGGCGATGGCTGCTGACCCCGTGCGGGAGAGTCCTCCGGAAAGATGTCCGGAGGCGCCGAAGGAGCAAATCCTCCCCGGAATCTCTCAGGCCCACGTACCGCGCGGACGAGGTCACTCTGGAAAGCAGGACGGGGGACGTGCGGGCGAAGGCCCATGCGCGCACCCCTTCCTCACCGACGGTGAAAGCCGGGACGCCCCCACGCGCCCCGGTGAAGCTCTCAGGTTGAGATGACAGAGGGGGAGGCCGTCCGGGCACCCGCGCCGTGGTGCCCCTCGCAGGTCGTGCAGACCAGGAGGCCTCCGTAATGACCGCCAACCGCATGCCGCTCACCGAGCTCGAGCGTGGCATCCCCTTCGAGCAGCGTCACATCGGGCCCGACGCCGAGGCCCAGGCGAAGATGCTCGCGCAGGTCGGCTACGGCTCGCTCGACGAGCTGACCGCCGCGGCGGTGCCGGACGTGATCAAGAGCGCCGAGGCGCTGGGTCTGCCCGGCGCCCGCACCGAGGCCGAGGTCCTGGCCGAGCTGCGCTCCCTCGCGGACCGCAACCAGGTCCTGGCCCCGATGATCGGCCTGGGCTACTACGGCACGTTCACCCCGCCGGTGATCCTGCGCAACGTCATGGAGAACCCGGCCTGGTACACGGCGTACACGCCGTACCAGCCGGAGATCTCGCAGGGCCGACTGGAGGCCCTGCTCAACTTCCAGACCGTCGTCGCCGACCTCACCGGGCTGCCCACCTCGGGCGCCTCGCTGCTCGACGAGGGCACCGCCGCCGCCGAGGCGCTCGCGCTCTCCCGCCGGGTCGGCAAGGTCAAGGGCGGGGTCTTCCTCGTCGACGCCGACACCCTGCCGCAGACGGTGGCCGTCATAGAGACGCGTGCCGAGCCGACGGGTGTCGAGGTCGTCGTCGCCGACCTGAGCCGCGGTATCCCGGCCGAGGTGGCCGAGCGCGGTGTCTTCGGCGTGCTGCTCCAGTACCCGGGCGCCTCCGGCGAGGTCCGCGACCTCAAGCCCCTCATCGACGAGGCCCACGAGCTGGGCGCGATCGTCACGGTCGCCGCCGACCTGCTCGCCCTGACCCTGCTGACCTCGCCCGGTGAGCTGGGCGCGGACATCGCCGTCGGCACCACCCAGCGCTTCGGCGTCCCCATGGGCTTCGGCGGTCCGCACGCCGGCTACATGGCGGTCCAGGAGAAGTTCGCCCGCAGCCTGCCCGGCCGCCTGGTCGGCGTCTCCGTCGACGCGGACGGCAACAAGGCGTACCGGCTGGCGCTCCAGACCCGCGAGCAGCACATCCGCCGCGAGAAGGCCACCAGCAACATCTGCACCGCGCAGGTCCTGCTCGCCGTCATGGCGGGTATGTACGCGGTCTACCACGGCCCGGACGGGCTGCGGCAGATCGCCCGGCGCACCCACCGGTACGCCGTGATCCTCGCCGAGGGCCTGCGCGCCGCCGGGGTGGAGGTCGTGCACGGCTCGTACTTCGACACGCTGACCGTCCGGGTCCCCGGCAAGGCCGCCGAGGCCGTCGCCGCCGCCCGGGACGGCGGGGTCAACCTGCACCTGGTCGACGCCGACACCGTCTCGATCGCCTGCGACGAGACCACCGACCGCGACCGTGTCGCCGCCGTCTGGGCCGCCTTCGGCGCCGAGGGCGACATCGAGGCGCTGGACGCCTCGGCCGCCGACACGCTCCCGGGCGCGCTGCTGCGCACCGACGAGTTCCTCACCCACCCGGTCTTCCACCAGCACCGCTCCGAGACCGCGATGCTGCGCTACCTGCGCAAGCTCGCCGACCGGGACTACGCGCTGGACCGCGGCATGATCCCGCTCGGCTCCTGCACCATGAAGCTGAACGCGACCACCGAGATGGAGCCGGTCACCTGGCCCGAGTTCGGGCAGATCCACCCCTTCGCGCCGGTCGAGCAGGCCGGGGGCTATCTCACGCTCATCCACGAGCTGGAGGAGCGGCTGGCCGAGGTCACCGGGTACGACGCGGTGTCCATCCAGCCCAACGCCGGTTCGCAGGGCGAGCTCGCGGGTCTGCTCGCGGTCCGCGCCTACCACCGCGCCAACGGCGACGAGCAGCGCACGGTCTGCCTGATCCCGTCCTCCGCCCACGGCACCAACGCGGCCAGCGCCGTGATGGCCGGGATGAAGGTCGTCGTGGTGAAGACCGCCGACGACGGCGAGGTCGACATCGCGGACCTGCGCGCCAAGATCGAGCAGTACCGCGACGAGCTGTCGGTGCTGATGATCACCTACCCGTCCACGCACGGCGTGTTCGAGGAGCACGTCGCGGACATCTGCGGCGAGGTGCACGAGGCGGGCGGCCAGGTCTACGTGGACGGCGCCAACCTCAACGCGCTGGTGGGCCTGGCGAAGCCGGGCAAGTTCGGCGGCGACGTCTCGCACCTGAACCTGCACAAGACGTTCTGCATCCCGCACGGCGGCGGCGGCCCCGGCGTCGGCCCGGTCGGTGTGCGCGCGCACCTCGCGCCGTACCTGCCCAACCACCCGCTCCAGCCGACCGCCGGCCCCGAGACGGGTGTCGGCCCGATCTCGGCCGCCCCGTGGGGCTCGGCCGGCATTCTGCCGATCTCGTGGGCGTACGTCCGGCTGATGGGCGGCGAGGGCCTCAAGCGCGCCACCCAGGTCGCGGTGCTCGCGGCCAACTACATCGCCAAGCGTCTGGAGCCGCACTACCCGGTGCTCTACACCGGCCCCAACGGCCTGGTGGCGCACGAGTGCATCGTGGACCTGCGTCCGCTGTCGAAGGCGACCGGTGTCAGCGTCGACGACATCGCCAAGCGTCTGATCGACTACGGCTTCCACGCGCCGACGATGTCGTTCCCGGTGGCCGGCACGCTGATGATCGAGCCGACCGAGTCCGAGGACCTGATCGAACTCGACCGGTTCTGCGAGACGATGATCGCGATCCGCGCCGAGATCGAGAAGGTCGCCTCGGGCGAGTGGCCCGCCGACGACAACCCGCTGGCGAACGCCCCGCACACGGCGGCGGCGCTCGGCGGCGAGTGGAACCACGCGTACAGCCGCGAGGAGGCGGTCTTCCCGGCCGGCGTCTCGAAGGCCGACAAGTACTGGCCGCCGGTGCGCCGCATCGACGGTGCCTTCGGCGACCGCAACCTGGTCTGCTCCTGCCCGCCGCTGGACGAGTACGACCACTGAGGTAGGGCCGTCTACGGCTGACCTACGTCGGGGCCGGTGCGGGGAGCTTCCCCGGGCCGGCCCCTTCTTGTGCGGTGCTGTTCTTCTGTGCCGAGCGGTGCGGCCCCGTGCCGTGCCGCGCGGCGTCCGTGCCCGCGAGGCCGCGCTAGGCGGCCTTCGCCACCTGTCCGGCGGTCAGCGCCCGGTGCGGGGCGATGATCCGCCCGTCCGGCAGCAGCTCACCGGTGTCCTCGAAGATCAGGACGCCGTTGCACAGCAGGCTCCAGCCCTGCTCCGGGTGGTGCGCCACGAGCTGCGCGGCCTCCCGGTCGGCGGAGTCGGCAGTCGGGCAGGCTGGCTGGTGCTGGCACATGGATGCGTTCTCTCGCTGCGTCGTAGTAGTGAATGTCCTGCGGCTCGATGCGGTGTTCATGGCCGCCCCCCGTTGCTCAGTCGGTCGGTGCGCTCCCAGTGTTGCCCTACGGACGTCAATCCGCAGGGATTTCGCGGCACCACTTCCTACCGCATATTGACGCATCACTCGTGCGGCCGGTTCAACTCAACTGCCCTGCCTCTTCGGGTGGTTCGTACTGACCGTTACGGACTAGCCCGTACGGAGGAGGCGTGCGCGGGCGTACACGACAGCGCCCCGGGCCGCAGGGGCTCCGGGGCGCTGTGCGTGGCTCCGACAGGCGACCGAGGTGTCAGACCGGCTGGCTCAGCAGGGGCGCGGGGGCGAGGCGCAGGGTCATCACCGGCAGGAGTTCGGAGACGCGGTGCGGCCGGTGGGCGCAGATACCGGGCGGGGCGGGCGCCAGCGGCACCAGCAGATCCGCCGGGTCCAGCTCGCCCGAGGCGGGGTCGGCCGTGAGGTCGCGCCGCAGCCACAGGGTGAGCATGTACAGCTCGGGCACCGAGAGCAGCCGCGCCTCCACGTCCATGGTCAGCGCCTCCGCCTGGCGCAGCGCGCGCTGGGTGGAGGCGAGATAGGGCCCTTCGAAGAAGTGCGAGAAGGCCCAGCCGTCCGGGGTGAGCATGGTGTCCGCGGCGGCGACCGCGCTCCCCGCATCGCTGATCAGGAAGCGCCAGCCGGCCAGGCGGCTGTGCGGGGCGCGGGCGCTCGGCGTGATCCGGTCCAGCACATGGACGGGCAGCGGGAGTTCGGGGGTCAGCGGGCCCTGCGCGGAGC
>NZ_JBJHPC010000538.1:0-4896 GCF_045257485.1 Streptomyces sp. YS-3
GTGACCGCCCGCCCCCGCACGGCACTGCGCGACCCGGTCTTCCGCCGGGTGCTGTACGCGACGGCCCTGCTCGGCGCCGCCACCATCGGGGACTCCTTCGTCTACCTGCTGCTCCAGCGCGGCCTCGACCTGCCGACCGCCCTGTTCCCGCTGCTGCCCCTCGGCCCGGCCGCGGGCTATCTGCTGCTCGCCGTCCCGGTGGGCCGGATCGCCGACCGGACGGGGCGGCGGCTGCCGTTCCTGCTCGGGCACGCGGCCCTGCTCGGCGCGTACGCCCTGCTGCTCGCCCCGCTCGCCTGGCCGACCGTCGTCGCCGTACTCGCCCTTCTCGGCGTCTTCTACGCCGCCACGGACGGGGTGCTGATGGCTCTGGCCGGGCCGCTGCTGCCCGTACGCGGCCGTGCGGGCGGACTCGCGGTGCTCCAGACCGGTCAGGCGCTGGCCCGGCTCCTGGGCGCGGCCGGTTTCGGGGCCGCCTGGACCCTGTGGGGGCAGCGGCCCGCGCTGTGGCTGGCGGGGTCGGTGCTCGCCGCCGCGCTCCTGGCCGCCTGGCGCGTCCTGCCCGCTCCCGCTCCCGTACCCGCTCCCGTATCCGCCCCGGAGGCTTCGTGAGGCCCGTCCACCGCCGTCTGCGGCTCGCCCTGGTCGTCGTCGCCGTGCTCCTGCTGGCGGGCGGCTCCCTCGGGTACGTCCTGCACGCCCGGCACCGCGACCGCCCCGCCCAACAGGCCGAAGCCGACGGCTCCTTCGGACTGGACGTGCCCGGCCTGTACTTCCGCGACTCGGCCACCGGACGGGTCGCGCGGCTGGCGGGCGAGGGGGCGGAGCGCGTCAGCGGCGGCCCGTCCTGCGAACGTTTCTACGCGGCGGGCGAACACGCCCTGTGCCTGCGCAAACTGCCGGGCCTGCCCGCCCGTACCCAGGCGCTCGTACTGGACCGCCGGTTCCGGGAGGTGCGGCGGGTGACCGTGCCCGGCATTCCCAACCGGGCCCGTGTCTCCGCCTCGGGGCAGCTGCTGTCCTGGACCGCGTTCGCCGTCGGCGACTCGTACGCCGCCTCCGGATTCTCCACCCGGACCTCCATCCTGGACCTGCGCACCGGTTACCTCATCAAGTCCATCGAGGACATCCCGCTGACCGTCGACGGCGCCCGCTACCACGCGCCGGACGTCAACTACTGGGGCGTCACCTTCGCCCGCGACGACAACCGCTTCTACGCCACCGTCTCCAGCCGGGGCCGCACCCGCCTCGTCGAGGGCGACCTGCGCGACTGGTCGGCGAAGGCGCTGCGGGAGAACGCCGAATGCCCCTCGCTGTCACCGGACGGGACCCGCTTGGCCTTCAAGAAGAAGGTCTCCGGCGACCCCCGGGCGCCGTGGCGGCTGTACGTCCTCGATCTGGCGAGCATGCGCGAACACCCGCTGGCCGAGCCGCACAGCGTCGACGACCAGGCCGCGTGGCTGGACGACGCGACCGTGGGCTACGCGCTGCCGGGACGCGGTGGGCGGGCCAGCGACATCTGGTCCGTCCCGGCGGACGGCACCGGCGGGCCCCGGCTGCTGGCGGCCGGCGGCTCCTCCCCGGTGGCCGTCCGGTGACCGTCACGGCCGGGCGGGGACGTACGGGGTGCCGTCGGCGGAGGTGACGGCGATCGTGCTGGTGCGACCGCTCGGCTCGATGCGGATGACCGGGATGGCCTTGTCCCGGGGCCCGCCGTCGCCGTCGACGGAGATCCAGCCGCTCGCGCCCGCCACCGCCGCGCCCGCGCGCAGCGCGGCGAGCGTCCGGTGGACGTCGGTGGCCGTCGGGTCGGACACCGCCGGGGTCGTGCGCAGCGCCCTGGTGGCGAGCAGCACCGTGTCGTACATCATGATGGCCCGCCCGTCGTCGAGCCCCGAGCCGGGGAACGCGGCGGCGAACGTGCCGTCGCGGAAGGCGGCCACGGCCCGCGGGGCGAACGCGCGCGGCGCCACGTCCCACGCCCCGGGGTGCGCGAGCCCGGTGTAGACGAGGTCGATCCGGCCGGTGCGCAGCGACGCGGCCAGCTCCCGCGGGCCGAAGCCGTCCGTGCGCACCACCTGGGTGGTGTCGTCGCCGGAGAGGACGGTCAACGGACGGTCCCGGCAGGGCCGTTCGGCGAGCGCGGTGAGGAACGCGGGCAGTGAGGTGCCGCGGCCCGCGAAGTAGACGACGTCCGGCCGGACGGCACACAGCTCGCCGCTCTGGCGGCGGAAGGTGTCGATGGGGCCGGGCGCGGCGGAGTCGAACAGCAGGGCGCCCGCCAGCCGGCCCGCGGGCATCCGGGCACGGAACTGCGTGGCCAGCGTGCTGGTGTACTGGTCGCCCGCCGCGACGTCCTCGACGAGCAGGAACCGGGCGCGGGCGCGTTCCCCCGTCGACAGGAACCGTACGGCGGCGGCGGCCTGGTCGGCGTTGGCGGGCGCGACCCGGAGCAGACCGGGCGTGCCCGCCCAGGAGTCGGCGGTGAGCACCGAGCCGAACGCGGGCAGCCCCGCGGCGGTCAGCTCCCCGATCATGTCCTGGCTGGAGGCGGTGCTGCCGCCGAGGCCGACGGCGGCCACGATGTGCTCGGCCCGTCGGCGCCGGAGCACCTGCCCCACCGTGTACGCGCGCTGCTCGGAGCTGCCGCCGGTCTGGGCGACCAGCACCCTGATCCCCGGCCCGGCGCCGGGTTCCCGGTTGGCCCCGCGCTGCGCGAGATAGGCGCCCTCCAGGTCGTGCCGGACGCTCGCCATCATGCTGGTGCCGTCGTACTCGGCGGTGATGGGCGTCAGATAGACGACGGAGGCGTACGGCCGGGCGCCCCGCCCGGTGGAGGCCTCGACGACCTGGCGGTTCTCGGCCTGGATCAGCTTCAGGACCGGAGTCAGGTCGCTCTCGGAGGAGCGCGACGGCCCCGGCCGGGCGGACGTGCCGGTGAGCAGGCCGACGCAGGTGCGCTTGGCGCCCTCGCCGATGGCGCGCTGACCGGTGGCGCAGCCGTGGCCGGCGGACAGCACGGCGAAGGGCGGGGCGTCGGCCCCGGTCAGCAGGGCGGCGAGCAGAGCGAGGGTGGCCGGTGCCGTGCGGCGCCACCGGCCGCGCACCGGGAGCGCCCCGCTCTCCTCGCATCCCCCCGCCCGGGTGGCCAGGCGCAGCACTTCGTCCAGAAGGGGCCGCCGACCGGGGTCCTTGTCCAGGCAGCGGATGAGGAGGGCGTGCAACGGGCGGGGCACACCGGTGAGATCGGGCTGCTTGTGCACCACGGCGAACGCGGCGGCGATCGGCTCCGCGCCCGCCGCCTCGGCGTCCTCGAACGGACTGCGGCCGATGGCCGCGAACGCCAGCACGGAACCCAGCGCGAACACATCGGTGGCGCAGGAGACGCGGTACGGCCCGCACAGCTGCTCGGGCGCCATGAACGCCGGGGTGCCGACCATCGCGCCGGTGCGGGTCAGTGCGCGGCTCTCCGACACCGCCTTGGCGATCCCGAAGTCGATCACGCGGGCGCCGTCCTCGGCCAGCAGGACGTTGCCGGGCTTCAGGTCCCGGTGCACGATCCCCTGGCGGTGGATGTCGCGCAGCGCCTCCGCCAACTGGCCCGCCAGCCGGGCGATGTCGGCCACCGGCAGCGGACCGCCCGAGCCCACGCGCGCGGCCAGCGACTCGGCCGGTACGTACTGGGTGGCGAGCCAGGGCGGGTCGCCGTCGGGGGCCGCGTCCACCACCGAGGCGGTGAACGCGCCGCTGACCTTCCGGGCCGCCGCCACCTCGCGGCGGAAGCGGGCCCTGAAGTGCGGATCGTCGGCGTACTCGGGCCGGATCACCTTCAGCGCGACCTGGCGCCCGGTCGGGCTGCACGCGAGGTACACCACGCCCATCCCGCCTGCGCCCAGCCGCCGTTCCAGGGTGAACTCCCCGATCCGCCGCACCAGGACAACATAGCGAAGCGGGGGGCCGCGCGTGCTCAGCCGTGGGAGACGGTGAGCTTGTAGAAGCCGACGCGGGCGCCCTTGGTGGTGCTGTCGGAGGACGACTGGTTGTACGAACCGGCCTTGAAGTACTGCTTGTAGCCGTTGAACGACGACGGGATGGCGTAGTGGGTGGTCGTGCCGTTGACGGTGAGGTCGATCGTGTGGCCGTCCGACACACCAATGGTGTAGCTCCACGTCTTGCCGACCGCCACGTGCCCCACCGTGTGCAGGGTCTGGCCGCCCGACGGGGAGTTCTCGGTACCGAGGACGATGTCGCCGCCGGCCCGGTAGTACAGCTCCAGCAGTGGCTTGGTGGACGAGCCGCCGGTGCCGAGGTGGATCTGCCCCACACAGACGTTCGACGTCACGGACACCACGCGCAGGGTCGCGTTGAGCCGGTGGGTGCCGCTCAGCGGCCAGTTGGCGGCGCTGCCGTCGCGGTTCGTCTCGCGCAGCTCGGAGCGGGCGTAGTGCGAGTTGGGGGTGGTGACGCCCTTTTCCGGCGCCCAGAACGTCATCGCGCCGTCGCGGGTGTCGGTGGAGAAGTACGCGTCCTGGAAGCCGTTGGCCCCCTGGAGCCGGGACGACGGGATCGTGGTCGGCGAGCCGGGCGAGCCGACCGGCTCCTGGAGCTGCCACACGGAGAGGTCGAAGTTGCCGCCGGGCGCGACCGACGGGTCGGCGAGAGCGCCGGTCGTGGTGGCCGAGGCGCTGGGCGGGAGGAGGGCGAGGCCACCGGCGGCGGTTGCGGCGGTCACGTATATGAGCAGGGAGCGGATGCGCATGGGGGGCGTCCTGTCATGTGGGGGGACAGATGCTCGGGTCGGGGCTCGGCTTCGAGCCGCTGGTTCATGTGTATGAACCTTGTGTGGTGACGTGAACTCGGAGAACCGTAGAGCTCCGGGATGGCCGCGTCAATGGC
>NZ_JBJHPC010000539.1:0-4894 GCF_045257485.1 Streptomyces sp. YS-3
CCGCCGCCCCGCCCACGGTTCGGCCCCGGCCGAACGGTGACGGCGGCATCCTTGAGGTATGACAACCACAACGGGATCCGGACTGGCCGCGTTCGCCGCGCTGCTCGCCGACGAGACCCGGGCGGCCTTCTGTCTGGCGCTGCTGGACGGGCGGGCCTGGACGGCCGGCGAGCTGGCGCGGCATGCGAAGGTCGCCCCCTCCACGGCCAGTGAGCACCTGGGCAAGCTGGTGGCGGGCGGTCTGCTCCGCGAGGAGCGGCAGGGGCGGCACCGGTACGTGCGCCTGGCCGACGCCGGGATCGCCCATCTAGTCGAGGAGCTGGCGGCCCGGACGGCGGCCCCGGACCGGCCGCGCACCCTGCGGGCCGCCTCGGCGGGCAGCGCGATGGCCCGCGGGCGCACCTGCTACGACCACCTCGCCGGCCGCCTCGGCATCGCCGTCACGGACGCGATGACGGTACGGGGCCTGCTCACCCAGGAAGCCGGGTTCGCGCTGACGCGCGAAGGGGTGCGCTGGTACCGGGAGCTGGGGCTCGACCTCGCCTCCGGGGGCAAGCGCCCGCTGGTCCGGTCGTGCCTGGACTGGACCGAGCGCCGCCCGCATCTGGCCGGGGTGGCCGGAGCCGTGCTGTGCGCGCACGCGCTGGAGGCCGAGTGGTGCGTACGGATCGGGTCCGAGCGGGCGGTGCGGGTGACGCCGGCGGGCGAGGAGGCGCTGTCGGAGCTGCTCGGGGTGGAGAAGGCGAGCCTGCGGTGACCCGGGAAGCGGGCGGCGGCCGATAATTCGGTGAGCGCCGAACAGTCGCGGCCGTACCGTCGGCACATGACGAACTCCTCGCACACCGGCCGCCGCTCCGAACGGCTCGCCCTCGCCGCCGCCGGAGTGTCCGTGGTGCTGTGGGCCTCGGCCTTCGTGTCGATCCGCAGCGCCGGTGACGCCTACTCCCCCGGGGCGCTCGCCCTGGGCCGACTGCTCTCGGGCACCGTGGTGCTCGGCGTGCTGATGGCCGTCCGGCGCGAGGGGCTGCCGCCGCGGGCCGCCTGGCGCGGCACAGCCCTCTCCGGACTGCTGTGGTTCGGCCTCTACATGGTGGTGCTCAACTGGGGCGAGCAGCAGGTCGACGCGGGGACGGCCGCGATGGTCGTCAACATCGGGCCCATCCTGATAGCCCTGCTCGGCGCCCGCTTCCTCGGCGAGCGGCTGCCGCCCCGGCTGGTGGCGGGCATGGGCGTCTCGTTCGCGGGCGCGGTGGCGGTCGGCCTGTCGATGTCCGGCGAGGGCGGCGCCGACGTCCTCGGGGTGGCGCTGTGCCTGCTGGCGGCGGTGACGTACGCGGCCGGGGTGGTGGCGCAGAAGCCGGCGCTCGCCCACGGCAGCGCCCTGCAGGTCACCTTCTTCGGCTGTCTGGTGGGGACCGCGGTCTGTCTGCCGTTCAGCGGGCAGCTGGTGGCGGACGCCGCCGGCGCGCCGCTCCCGGCGACCCTGAACATGGTCTATCTCGGCGTCTTCCCGACCGCGCTCGCCTTCACGACCTGGGCGTACGCCCTGGCCCGTACGACGGCGGGCCGTATGGGCGCGACCACCTATGTGGTGCCGACGCTCGTGGTGCTGATGTCCTGGCTGCTCCTCGACGAGGTCCCCGCCTGGCTCACCCTCGTGGGCGGCGCCCTCTGCCTCGCGGGCGTGGCGGTCTCCCGCTCCCGCCCCCGGCGCCGTACGGACCGTACGGAACCGGTGGGCGTGAGCGTGCCGGTGGCGCCGGAGCCGGAGGGCGCAGGCGGGACCTGTTAGCGGGCGGGGCCCGTCAGAAGACCACCAGGGCCCGGCCGCCCCGGCCCGCGAGCATGTTCTCGAACGCGGCCGGGATCCCGTCGAGCCCGATCCGCTCCGAGACCATCGCCCCCAGGTCCAGGCGCCCGGCCCGCACGTGCTCGGCGAGCACCGGCAGGTCGCGGGCCGGGTCGCTGTTGCCGTAGACGCAGCCGGAGAGCGTACGGCCCCAGTGGAAGATCTCCAGGGCGTTGAAGGTGACCTGCTGGTCCTTGCCGCCGATGCCGACGACCGTGGTGCGCCCGCCGCGCCGGGTGGACTCCCAGGCGGTACGGATGGTCACCGCGCGTCCGACGCACTCCACGGCCACGTCCACACCGTGGCCGCCGGTCAGCCCGCGGATGTCCTTGGCGGTCGTCTCCGAGGCCACGACGAAGTCGGTGGCGCCCGCCCGCCGGGCCAGCTCCTCCTTCGCCGGGGAGACGTCGACCGCCACGATCCGGGCGGCGCCCGCGATACGGGCCGACTGGACGGTGGCCAGGCCCACGCCGCCGACGCCGAACACCGCGACCGTCTCGCCCTCGCGCACCCGGGCCGAGTGGTGGATCGCGCCGTAGCCGGTGAGGACCGCGCAGCCGAGCAGGGCGGCCTCGGTGAGCGGGATGCCCTCGGGCAGCGGCAGCAGACAGTTCTCCGCCACCACCGTCTCCTGCGCGAACGCGGCGACGTTGAGGCCGGGGTGGAGCTCGGTCCCGGTCGCGGTGCGCGCGTACACCGCGCCCGCGCCGCTCAGCGCGTTCACGCAGAGCCAGACCTCGCCCAGCGAGCAGGGGTGGCACGCGCCGCACGAGGGCGCCCAGTTGAGGACCACGCCGTCGCCCGGCGCCACCGAGGTGACCCCCTCGCCCACGGAAACGACCGTGCCCGCGCCCTCGTGGCCCAGGACCGCGGGGACCGGAACCCGCATGGTGCCGTTGGAGAGCGACAGGTCGGAGTGGCAGACCCCGGCGGCGGCGAGGCGGACCCGCACCCGGCCGGGGCCGGGCTCGGGGAGTTCTATCTCGGTGACCTCCAGCGGGGAGCCGATGGAGGGAAGGACGGCGGCGCGGACCACGATGCTGCTCCCGGGTTAGAGAAGGCGACAGGGCTGGGGGTCAGAACTGCAGGGACTTGGTCTGGAGGTACTCGGCCAGGCCGTGCGGGCCGAGCTCGCGGCCGACGCCGGACTGCTTGTAGCCGCCGAACGGGGCCAGCGGGTTGAACCGGCCGCCGTTGATGTCCACCTGGCCGGTCTCCAGCCGGCGGGCGAAGGCCACGGCCTCGGCCTCGTCCCCGGCCCAGACCGCGCCCGCGAGGCCGTACACCGTGCCGTTGGCGATGCGCAGCGCGTCCTCCTCGTCCTCGTAGCGCAGCAGCGAGAGGACCGGGCCGAAGATCTCCTCCTGGGCGATGGTCATCTCGGGGGTGACGTCCGCGAAGACGGTGGGCGCCACGTAGTACCCCCGCTCCAGCGGGGCCCCGGCGCCGCCCGCGACCAGTCGGGCGCCCTCCGCCACACCCTGCTCTATGTAGCCGCGCACCCGGTCCCGCTGCCGGGCGCTGACCAGCGGGCCGACGCGCTCGCCCACCGGGTACTTGGCCACGGCCGCCTTCGCCAGCTCGACCGCCTCCTCGTACCGGTCGGTGTGGACCAGCATCCGGGTCCAGGCGCTGCACGTCTGCCCGGCGTTGCTCATGACGTTGGCGACACCGACGGCGACGGCCTTGGCGAGGTCGGCGGAGGGCAGGATGACGTTGGCGGACTTGCCGCCGAGCTCCAGGGCGACGCGCTTGACGGCCCCGCCCGCCGTGGCGCCGATCCGCCGGCCGACGGCCGTGGAGCCCGTGAAGGAGACGAGGTCGACGCCCTCGTGCGCGGCGAGCGCCTGGCCGGCGACCGGGCCGAGACCGGTGACCAGGTTGAACACCCCGGCGGGCAGACCCGCTTCGTGCACCGCCTCGGCGAAGAGCCGCGCGGTGAGCGGGGTGTCCTCGGCGGGCTTGAGCACGACCGTGCAGCCCGCGGCGAGCGCGGGGGCGACCTTGGCGACGATCTGGTGCAGCGGGTAGTTCCAGGGCGTGATCGCGCCGACCACGCCGACCGGCTCGTGGAGGACCGTCGAGTTCCCGATCCGCTCCTCGAAGGGGTGGCCGGCGGCGAGTTCGGCGTACGAGCCGGCGACCGCGACGGGCAGGCCGACGTGCACCTGCCGGGCGAACTGCTCGGGCGCCCCGAGCTCGGCGGTGACGGTCGCGGCGATCTCGTCGGTGCGCGCGGCGAGCCGGTCCCGCAGGGCGGCGATCAGCGCGGCGCGCCCGGCGGGCGGGGTCGCGGCCCAGCCCGGCAGCGCCGCGCGGGCCGCGCGCACCGCCGCGTCGACGTCCTCGGCGGTGCCCGCCGGGACGTGGGCGATGACCCGCTCGTCCGCCGGGTTCACCACGGCGATCGTGTCGTCACCCGCGGCGGGCGTCCACCGGCCGCCCGTGTACATCCCGTCGTGGACCTTCATCGCGCTCCTCCTGGGTCTGGGACAGTGCACCCAAACTAGCGCCGGTAGTTTTCCGGCACCAGGGGCGCCCGGCCCCGGCAGGAGGAGGCTATGCGGTCCGCCCGGGGCCCCGGACGGCGGTCAGGTGGGCGAAGACCACGACATTGCCCTCGTAGCCCTTCTTGCGGTCGAACTTTCCGCCGCAGGTGATCAGCCGCAGTTCGGGCCGGCTCCGCGGGCCGTACACCTCCTCGTCGGGAAAGCCCGCCTTGTCGTACTTGCGGACCGCGTCCACCGTGTACACCGCGGTCCGGCCGTCGGCCCGCCGGACCTCGACCAGCCGGCCGGGCCGCAGCATCGAGAGGTTGGCGAAGACGGCCGCCCCGGTGCGGGTGTCGCGGTGGCCGACGGCGACGGCCGTGCCCGCCTCGCCCGGGGTGGGGCCGCCCCGGTACCAGCCGACCAGCTTGGGGTCGTCGACCGGTGGGGTGGCCAGGTGGTGCGCCGGGTCGAGCCCGAGGCCGACGACCGGCGCTCTCAGGCTGAAGTACGGGATGGCGAGGGCGGTCGCCCTGGACGGCGGCAGGGGCCGGGG
>NZ_JBJHPC010000540.1:0-4890 GCF_045257485.1 Streptomyces sp. YS-3
GTGCAACCCGCGGCAGCACCGCCGGCCCCGCCTCCGGCCCCGGCCCTGCCGGTCGGCGTGCGTCCGCGGACCGTGGGTGGCTGGTCGCGCAGTTCCCCGCGCCCCTAAAAGCCCACGCCCGAGGCAACCGCCCCGGCGACGGAGCCCCCGCCAGGGGCGCGGGGAACGGCGCGAGCAACCCACGCCCCAGGGGCGCGGGGAA
This sequence comes from Streptomyces sp. YS-3, assembly GCF_045257485.1. NCBI lineage: Bacteria > Bacillati > Actinomycetota > Actinomycetes > Kitasatosporales > Streptomycetaceae > Streptomyces > Streptomyces sp. YS-3. The sequence continues at coordinate 203 of NZ_JBJHPC010000540.1, forward strand.
CTGCGCGACCAGCCCACGACGGCCCGCGGACAGGCACCCGCCTAGGGGCGCGGGGAACTGCGCGAGCAACCCACCACGGCCCGCGGACAGGCACCTACCTAAGGGGCGCGGGGAACTGCGCGAGCAACCCACCACGGCCCGCGGACAGGCACCCACCCAGGGGGCGCGGGGAACTGCGCGACCAGCCACCCACGACCTGCGGACAGGCACCCACCCAGGGGGCGCGGGGAACTGCGCGACCAGCCACCTACGACCCGCACACAGACGCGCACCCAGGGCCGCAGGCACCCCACCACGGCCCGCAGGCGTGCAAGGTGCGGCGTGTCACACCCGGTGGCGGTTCCGGGCGGGGCGCGGGCGCCCCTATCGTCGGGGCCATGTTCGCCGCCTATGCCGCACGCATCGACCGTGACCAGCCGCTCTCCGGTCTGGAGTTGGGGGAGCGCCCCGCCCCCGAGGTACGTCCGGGCTGGTCCCTCATCGACGTCCGGGCGGCCTCGCTCAACCACCACGACCTGTGGTCGCTGCGCGGGGTCGGCCTCGGTGAGGACAAGCTGCCGATGATCCTGGGCTGCGACGCCGCCGGCGTCGACCGCGACGGCAACGAGGTCGTCCTGCACTCCGTCATCGGCCAGACCGGCCACGGCGTGGGCCCCGCCGAGGGCCGCTCCATCCTCACCGAGAAGTACCAGGGCACCTTCGCCGAGCGGGTCGCCGTGCCGACCTGGAACGTCCTGCCCAAGCCCAAGGAGCTCAGCTTCGCGGAGGCCGCCTGTCTGCCGACCGCCTGGCTCACCGCGTACCGGATGCTCTTCACCAACGCGGGCGTCCGGCCCGGCGACTCCGTCCTCGTGCAGGGCGCGGGCGGCGGCGTCGCGACCGCCGCGATCGTGCTCGGCAAGGCGGCCGGGCTGCGGGTCTTCGCGACCAGCCGGGACGAGGCCAAGCGCAAGCGGGCCGTAGAGCTGGGCGCCCTGGAGGCGTACGAGCCGGGCGCGCGGCTGCCGCAGCGGGTGGACGCGGTGATCGAGACCGTCGGCGCCGCCACCTGGTCGCACTCGGTCAAGTCGCTCAGGCCCGGTGGCACGCTGGTCATCTCCGGCGCCACCAGCGGCGATCGTCCCGCGCACGCCGAGCTGACGCGGATCTTCTTCCTGGAGCTGAAGGTGGTCGGCTCGACCATGGGCACCAAGGAGGAGCTGGAGGACCTGCTCGCGTTCTGCGCGGCCACCGGGGTGCGGCCGGTCATCGACGAGGTGCTGCCGCTCGACCGGGCGCGCGAGGGCTTCGAGAAGATCGCCTCGGGTGACCTCTTCGGGAAGATCGTGCTGACGACCTCTTGATGGTTCGTCAGAATCCCTGATCTGATCTCCGGCATGTTCACCGACGACATGCCGGAGGTGTTCCATGCGTACGAGCAAGTCCCTCGCGGCCGTGGGGTGTTGCGCGGTCCTCGTGGCCGGGGCGACCGCGGCCCCCGCCGCCCACGCCCGTGACACGTCCGCCGTCCCCCGCCTCACCGACGAGCGGGGGCGCACGCTCACCCTGCGCGGCTGGAACGTGGAGGACAAGACGCACCGGGGCGATCAGGCGCTCTCCGCGATCACCGAGCGGACCTTCCGCGATCTGCGCGCCCACGGCTTCGGCCTCGCCCGGCTGCTGGTCTTCTGGGACGATCTGGAACCGGTGCGGGGGCAGTACAGCCAGGCGTACCTCCGTACGATCGGACGGGTACTGGACTGGGCGCACCGCTATGACGTCCGGGTCGTCATCGACGCCCACCAGGACGTCTTCGGCCCCGCGTTCGGGCACCGCGGCATCCCCGAGTGGGCGACCCGGACGGACGGGCTGCCCTTCACCCCGCACCCGGACGACTGGTTCTCCGAGTACTACGAACCCGCCGTGCAGCGGGCCTTCACCCATCTGTACGGGGACGAGGACCTGCGGCGGGCGCAGGCTGGGATGTGGCGGGTGCTCGCCGGGCGGTTCGCCCACCACCCCGCGGTCCTCGGCTACGACCTGATCAACGAGCCGATGGGCGAGTTCCGGCCGGGTGAGGACCCGCCGACGGCGGCCCGCCGGATCGAGGCCGAGCAGCTCACCCCGATGTACAACCGCCTGGCGCGGGCGGTGCGCGCGGCGGACCGGCGGCACTGGCTCTTCGTGGAGCCCACCCCGGCGGTGGGGGAGGGCGTGCCGACCGGCCTGGGAAGGATCAAGGACGCCAAGGTGGTGTACGCGCCGCACTTCTACAACACCGCGATGGAGGCGGGCGCGGACTACGACCCGTCGGCGGGGTGGATCGAGGCGTACGAGGCCGCCGTGACCACGTACCCGAAGAAGTACCGGGTGCCGGTGGTGGTCGGCGAGTGGGGGCCGCTCAACGGCGAACTGCCCCACATGGGCCGCTTCTACACGGACGCGCTGGCCTCGCTGGCCCGCTACACCTCGGGGTGGGCGGGCTATGTGTGGTGCTACGGCGGCGGCTACTGCGCGGCCGACGAGCGGGGCGGGCTGCGGGGCAACAAGAAGCTCATGGCCACGCCGTACGCCCGCGCGGTCGCGGGACGGGTGCGCACCCAGACGTACGACCCGGCGACGCGGACGTACCGCCTGGGATACGTGGCCGACGGGGGCGCCACCCGGCTCTCGCTGCCGACGGAGGCGCGGCGGTGGCGGATCTCGGTGACGGGCCCGGCGCGGGTGCGCGGCCTCGACGTGCGGGCGGCGGCGGGGTCGGCGGTGACCGTCACGGTCGCCCCCCGCGCCTGACCGCCGCCGGCCGGCCACGGCCCGGGTCCGCGCCGCCTACCGCGTGCCGTCCCGCAGGATGGCCCCGATGTGGGCCGCCGCCGTCGACAAGTGGCGGCGGCTCTCGCGGAGTTGGTGCTCGGTGACGCCGTGGTCGCGGGCCGCGTCCCGGATGTCGTCGCGGAAGCGGTCCAGGAGGCGGTCGAGGTCGCGGGCCGGGTCGCCGGTCGCCGGGTCGTCGGCCCAGGCGGGGGGCGCGGGCTCCGTCACGGGGTCGGCGGTCCGGGCGCCGGCGGGCTCCTTCGGCTGGGGGCGGGTGAAGCGGCCGAGCTCCTTGGTGATCTCGGCCAGACCCTCCCGTACGCCCGTCGGCCAGTCGCCGCGCGCGAAGTGGTCCTGCACCTGCTCCGCCACCCGCTGCATCTGCTCACGCGCCCTCTCCTGGGCCTCCCTGGCCTGGCGGCGCGCCTGCTGGGCGTCCTCGCGGGCGCGGCGCGACTCGTCCTTCGCGCGGCGCGCCTGCTCCTTCCACTCCTGCTTGGCCCGCTTGAACTCCTCCTTGGTCTGCTGCCAGGACTCGCTCTCCGCCGTACCGGACGTCCGCGTCTCGCGCGCCTGGCGGCGCACGTCGTCGCGCAGGTCGCCCGCCGCGCCCCGGACGTCCGCGCGGATCTCGGCGGCGAGCTCGGAGACCGACTCGCGGATCTCCAGCTCCAGGTCGGCCAGCTCGCCGCTGCGGCCCGCGAGCTCGGCGCGGCCCGCGTCGGTGATCGAGTACACCTTGCGGCCACCCTCGGTGGTGTGGGTGACCAGCCCTTCCGCCTCCAGCTTGGCCAGCCGCGGGTAGACGGTGCCGGCGCTTGGCGCGTACAGGCCCTGGAAGCGCTCCTCCAGCAGGCGGATCACCTCGTACCCGTGGCGCGGGGCCTCGTCGAGCAGCTTGAGGAGGTACAGGCGGAGCCTGCCGTGGGCGAAGACGGGGGGCATGTCAGAGCACCTTCCCGGTGGTCGGGGCGGCCGGGCCCGCCGTGTCGTGCGGTTCGGGGCGGCGCAGCAGCGCGATCGAGCCCGAGACGGTGGTGGCCCGCAGGGTGCCGGTGCCCGCGCCGAGCGTCCCGGTGATCTTCTTCGCGCCCCACTGCCCGGTGACCCGCAGGTCGTCGAAGGCGTTGGAGACCGCGCCGCTGGTGGTGTTCGCCTCGACCCTGGCGTCGGCGGCCGGGTGCTCCAGCCGGATGGCGATCTCGCCGGACACCGTGGTCAGCCGGACGTCGGCGGGCTTCCCCGACGGGTCCAGGTCCAGCACCATGTCACCGCTGACCGACTCCGCCTTCACGGACGTGGCCGCGCCCTCGATCACCGTCAGATCGCCGGAGACCGACTGGAAGCGGAGGTCGCCGGTGACGGCCTGCGCCTCCACGTTCCCGGACACGGTCTCCGCGCGGACCTGGCCGGAGAGGCCGACCAGCGTGGTGTCACCGGTGACGCCGCGTACGTCGGTGCGTCCCCGGATCCCGGAGACCACCGCGCCCGCGCCGACCACGCCCACCTCGACCCCGCAGCCCGCCGGCACCGTGAGCGAGACGACCGCGCTGCGCCGCCAGCCCTTGCGGTCGAACCACTTCAGAAAGCCCTTCCAGGGCAGGTCCTCGTAGGCGACGGTGAGGTTCGGGCCGTCCTGGGTGACGACCAGCGGCGGCCCGTCGAGGGCCGCCACCTCCAGGCGCGCGGAACCTTCCTCGGTCCCCACGACGTTCACGGTCCCGTTGACGATCCGCACGTTGAGCGCGGTCACCGGAGCGTCGAAGGTGAGTGTGCGCGGCTCGGAAACGGTCCACGTCGACTCGGCCATGGCTCTGCCCTCCCTGGGCGCGGTCATACGCAACATATCGCGTCTGCTGAGAGACACGATATATCGCSGGTGGGGGAAGTCAAGG
>NZ_JBJHPC010000055.1:0-21405 GCF_045257485.1 Streptomyces sp. YS-3
GCGGTGGGGGCGCCCAGGCGGACGTGGGCGCGGGCCCGGCGATAGCCGGGGGATTCCCGCGCGAGGGCGTGGTCGAGGCGCGTCAGGAACGCGTCGGTCTCGGCCTCGCTCCAAGGAGTGGCTGAGGCGAGGGCGAACCGGTAGGCGGGGGTGCCATGGGGATCAGGGGTGACACGGCAGGCGGCGTTGCGCAGTTCGAGACCGCCCGCGGCGAGGGCGGTGGTGAGGGCGCGCAGGACCTGGGCGTCGCGCAGCCGCTCCCCGGCCGCGTCGGAGAGGGTGCCGCGGCCGGCGTATTCGAGGCGCGGCACACCGCCCTCGTGGTCCACGACCCGTACGACATCACCCACCGCGTAGCGGTAGAGACCGCCCACGTGGCTGAAGACGGTGTGGTAGTCGCGGCCGACCTCCAGTTCGTGGGGTTGGAGCGTCGGCATACCGGGGGCGAGGTCCTGGTCGGCGTCGGCGAACTCGTACAGGGAGGCGGTGACGACGAGACTGCTGGCGGTCGGGTGGCGGTCGAGGGCGACTCCGGTGGGGCCCTCGGAGGCGGCGACCGGGGCGGGCAGGAGGGTGACGCCCGGCCCGAACTCCTCGCGCAGACGCGGGAGGTAGAGCGAGGCGAGGCCGGTGGTCCAGCAGAAGAGGGCGCGCATGTTCGGCCAGATGTGGGCCGGCCGGACCCTCCCGAAGTGGGCGGCGAGACGGTCGAGTTCGCGGGCCCGTCCGGGATTGGGCGCGCGATGCGGATGCCCGCCCAGGGTGCCGTCGCCCACCTCCCGGACGATGCGCTCCCACCACAGATTCAACTGGTGGGGGAGGGCCGCGACCATCGCCGGGTTGATCCCGATGACACAGCGGACATCGCTCTCGACGGCCAGCCGCAGCCGCAGGTACATCTTGTCGAGGTGCGCCCCTGCCTCCACCTGTACGGGCACGGTGGCCCAGGGAGCGTCGGTACCGGGCTCCGCGGAGAGCGGCTCGCCGAAGCGCGCACCGAAGTCGACCTGGCTGGCGCCGACATGGGGGAGCCCCGAGGCGGTGGTCGGGGGAGCGGCGACGGGGTCGTGCTTGAGGTTGAGGACGGCGTCCGGGCGGGCCAGGACATCGGGGAAGTGCTCGATCAGCGGCGCCCAGGCGGCGTAGTAGAACGGGAAGAACGTGGTGCGCATGAAGCGGGGCGTGACCGGGATCTTCTTGTGGGCGCCGGTGCTGCCGCTGCTGGTGAAGAAGACGGCGGGCCGGTCGGCCGTGAGGACGTTCTCCTCGCCCGCGGCGGCCCGCTCGATCCAGGGTGCGAGGGCGCTGTAGTCCTGGACGGGCACGGCCTTGCGCCAGTCGTCCGGGGTGCGCACGCGCGCGAAGCCGTGGGCGCGGCCGTACGCGGTGCCGGCGTTGAAGGCGAGCAGGTCCTCCAGAACCCGCTGCTGGTGTCCGGCCGGGTCCGTGAACGCCGCCCGCAGCCGGGCCCGTTCGGCGAACACCCGCGCCCGGTACCGCTTTACCCGCTCCGGATCGGTCCGGGGCGATCCGTCCCGACGCGTCTCAGACACCGTCATGGCAGACCACCTCCCGCACGGCGTCGGCGGTCCGTCCGGGGGAGCCCTGCTGCTCCAGGACCGTCACCGGAAGATCCCGGATCTCGTCCCACATCAGCTTCTCCAGGTCCGTCTGGTACCGCTCGAACGACATCCGGTCCGGCCGCTCGCCGTAGTGTTCGAGGGAGTTGAGCCCTCTGCCGCGCCGGCTGCGGCGCCAGGCCTCCTGGGGCGCGACCCTGAGGTAGACCACGTGGCGCGGCTGGGGGAAGGAGCGCCACCAGTCGTACATGGGGTTCTCGCGGACCCCCGCCAGACGGCACTTCGCGAGGATCTTGTAGTAGTACGAGTCCACCAGGAGCGGCCGTCCGTCGGCGGTCCGGGCGGCGGTGAGGAGCTGGTCGCGCAGGTGCACCACGGCGGTCTGGAGCATGCTGGCCATGAAGTCGGGCGAGTAGGCACCGTCCGGGGCGGCGACGTCCTTCACCACCTCGCGCCGCAGCCGGCCGATCAGCGCGTGCCGCTCGGTGAGGAAGCGGTCGTCGACCGAGACGACCCGGACGGGCTCGGGGCCTCCCGCCAGCCGGGAGATCGCTGATGACTTGCCCGCGTAATCGCCTCCCAGAAGGACGGAGAATAACGGGAGGTTTGCTGACATATCGGGTTGCTCCTTACGGACCGGCGCACTCTCTGCTGTGGCACGACTCCTCCCCGCAGCCTGCGCGAGCCGGCTATAGGGAGAGTTGAGGATCAAGGGGGAGGAGCGGGTGACGGTTCAACTGATGTCCACCGGGATGTCGCCCGGCAGTGCCGTCGGTCCGGCCCCCGGCCCCCGGGGCCGGTGACATCCGTCACCCCGGGCCCCCACCGCCCCCGGCGATCGCCGCCCGAGCCGCCGGGGCCTCGCGGCGAGCCGCAGGTCACGGACGCGGCACCGCATAGGGTGGCCGTATGCAGGAGCAGTACCGGACGATCGCCCGTGAGGGCGTGCACGAGACCGAGATCAACCGATCGCGGTTCATCTGCGCGCTCGCGCCCGCCGCGACCGAGCAGGAGGCGCAGGCCTTCGTCGCGCGCGTCCGCGCGGAGCACCCGACGGCGACCCACAACTGCTTCGCCTACGTCATCGGGGCCGACGCCTCCGTACAGAAGGCGAGCGACGACGGCGAGCCGGGCGGCACCGCCGGGCTCCCGATGCTCCAGATGCTGACCCGCCGCGAGGTGCGGTACGCCGTCGCCGTCGTCACCCGCTACTACGGCGGGGTGAAGCTCGGCGCGGGCGGCCTCATCCGCGCCTACGGCGGAGCGGTCGGCGAAGCCCTGGACGCGCTCGGCACCGTGGTGCGCCGGCGCTACCGCCTGGCCACCGTCACCGTCGACCACCAGCGCGCGGGCAAGCTGGAGAACGATCTGCGGGCCACCGGCCGCGCCGTGCGCGAGGTGCGCTACGCCGAGGCCGTCACGATCGGCATCGCCCTCCCGGAGGCGGACGTGGAGTCCCTGCGCCGCTGGCTCGCGGACGTCACCGCGGGCACCGCGACGCTGGAGCTCGGCGGCGAGGCGTACGGGGACGCGTGACAGCTGTGAGCCGTACCGGTAAGGCAGTTGCCGCCCGGGATGTCCGACCCCGCCGATACCCTCGGGAATCATGAGACTCCTGCATACGTCGGACTGGCACCTGGGACGGTCGTTCCACCGGGTCGCCCTGCTCGACGCCCAGGCCGCGTTCCTCGACCACCTGGTGGCGACGGTGCGCGAACGCGACGTGGACGCGGTCCTGGTGGCGGGCGATGTCTACGACCGGGCCGTGCCGCCGCTGGCGGCCGTGGAGCTCTTCGACCGCGCCATCCACCGGCTCGCCGACGAGGGCGTGCCGACGGTGATGATCTCCGGGAACCACGACTCGGCCCGGCGGCTCGGCGTCGGCGCGGGCCTCATCGAGCGGGCCGGCATCCATCTGCGCACCGACCCGGCGGGCTGCGACACCCCGGTGCTGCTGTCCGACGCCCACGGGGAAGTGGCCTTCTACGGCCTCCCCTATCTCGAACCGGCCCTGGTCCGCGAGGAGTTCAAGACCGACAGGGCCGGGCACGAGCAGGTCCTGAGCGCGGCCATGGAGCGCGTCCGGGCGGACCTCGCGGCACGCCCGCGCGGCACCCGCTCCGTCGTGCTCGCCCACGCCTTCGTCGCCGGGGGCGAGCCGAGCGAGAGCGAGCGCGACATCACCGTCGGCGGGGTCGCCGCCGTCCCCGCGGGAGTCTTCGACGGCGTCGACTATGTGGCGCTCGGCCACCTCCACGGCTGCCAGACCCTCTCGGACCGCGTGCGCTACTCGGGCTCCCCCCTGGCGTACTCGTTCTCCGAGACCACCCACCGCAAGACCATGTGGCTCGTCGACCTGGCCGCCGACGGAGCCGTCGCCGCCGAGCGCGTCGACTGCCCCGTCCCGCGCCCGCTCGCCCGCGTCCGGGGCCGGCTCGACGACCTGCTGGACGATCCCGCCCTGGAGCCCCACGAGGACGCGTGGGTCGAGGCGACACTCACCGACCCGGTCCGCCCCGACGACGCGATGGCCCGCCTCGCCGCCCGCTTCCCGCACACCCTGAGCCTGGTCTTCGAACCGGACCGCGCCCCCGAGGACCCGCTCGCCTCGTACGCGCGCCGCCTGGAGGGCCGCACCGACCAGGAGATCGCCCAGGACTTCGTGGCCCATGTGCGCGGCGGCAGCGGCCCGGACGAGCGGGAGCGCACCGTGCTGCGCGCCGCCTTCGACGACGTACGGGTGGAGTCCGAGCTTACCCGGGACCACGCGCGCGAGGGTGCCCGATGAGGCTGCACCGGCTGCGCGTCACCGCGTTCGGCCCCTTCGGCGGCACCCAGGAAGTCGACTTCGACGCGCTGTCGGCCGGCGGCCTCTTCCTGCTGCACGGCGTGACCGGGGCGGGCAAGACCTCTGTTCTGGACGCCGTGTGCTACGCGCTGTACGGAGCCGTGCCCGGCGCCCGCCAGAGCCCCGGCGCGGTGCTGCGCAGCGACCACGCGGCCCCCGACACCGTCACCGAGGTCCTGCTCGATCTGACCGTCGGCGGACGGCGGTTGGAGATCACCCGCAGGCCGCAGCAGAACCGGCCCAAGAAGCGCGGCAGCGGCTTCACCACCGACAAGGCCCAGACCTGGCTGCGCGAGTACGACACGGGCGCGGCCGAATGGCGGGCGCTCAGCCGCTCCCACCAGGAGGTGGGGGAGGAGATCGGGCAGCTCGTCGGTATGAGCCGCGAGCAGTTCTGCCAGGTCGTCCTGCTGCCCCAGGGCGACTTCGCCAAGTTCCTGCGCTCCGACGCCGAGGCGCGCGGCAAGCTGCTCGGCCGCCTCTTCGACACCGGCCGGTTCGCCGCCGTCGAGGAACGCCTCGCGGAGCTGCGCCGCGCCGCCGAACAGCAGGTCAAGGCCGGGGACGAGCGGCTGCTCAACCTCGCCCAGCGGATGGCGCAGGCCGCCGGGGACGGCCCGGACGCGCGCGACTGGCCGCTGCCCGGCCACCGCCCCGGGGAACCCGGGCTCGCCGAGGGCGTTCTGGAGTGGGCCGCCGTCGCGCGCGCCGGGGCCCGCGAGCGCCTCGCCGTCGCGGAGTGCGCCCTCGCCGCCGCCGAGAGCCGTCAGGCCGCCGCCCGTACCGCACTCGACGACGAGCGCCGCCTCGACGAGCTCCAGCGCCGGTACGCGGACACCTGCCGCCGGGCCGACGAGCTGGCCGCCGCCGAGCCCCGGCGCGCGGCCGTACGGGAGCGGCTGGCGCGGGCCCGCAAGGCCGACCTGGTCGCCCCCGCCCTCGCCCTGCGCGCGGAGGCCGAACGCGAACACGAGACGGCGGCCACGGCCCGAGAGCGCTCGCGCGCGTCGCTGCCCGCGGACCTGGCCGAGGCCGGGGCCGAGCAACTGGGCGCGCTGGAGCGGCAGATGCGCCAGGAGCTGGGCGCGCTCGACGCCGCCCGCCGGGCCGAGGCCCGCAGCGCCGAGATCACCGCCGAGCGCGCCGAACTCGACCGCCAGGCCAGGGCCGACGAGCATCTGCTCCTGGACGCGGCCGGCTGGCTCGCCGCCTGGGAGGGCGACCGCCGGCGCCATCAGGAGCGCGTCGAAGCCGCCCACCAGGCCGCCGCCCGCACCGAACAGCTGGCAGGACGGCTGGAGCCAGCCCGGCGCAGGCTGGCGGCGGCCCGCGAGCGCGACGCGCTCCAGGTGCGCGTGGCCGCCGCCGAGGAGCGCCAGGGCACCGCCCGGGAGCGGGCCAACACCGCCCATGAGCACTGGCTGTCCCTGCGCGAGGAGCGGCTGCGCGGTATCGCGGCCGAGCTCGCCGCGGGGTTGCGCGACGGGGAGGCGTGCGCCGTCTGCGGCTCGCCCGAGCACCCCGAGCCCGCGCGCGCCACCACCGGCCACGTGGACCGTACGACGGAAGAGGCTGCCCACGACGCCTACCGGCAGGCCGAAGCGGCCCGCGCCGAGGCCGAGCGCGCCCTCGCCTCGGTACGGGAGCGGTTGGCGGCGGCGAGCGCGGAGGCGGGCACCGAACCGCTCGCGGTCCTCGACGGCCAGGTGCGCGAGTGGGAGGCCGAGTACGGCGAGAGCCGTGCGCTCGCCGCCGGACTGCACGCGGCCCGGGAGGCCTTCGAGAGCGCCGAGCGCGAGCACGCCCGGCGCCTGGAGCAGCAGCGCGAGGCGGACAAGCGCGTGTCCGCCCGTACCGCGCGGCGCGAGGAGATCGAGCGGGAACAGGCCGCCCTGGAAAGGGAGCTGGCGGTGGCCCGGGGCGGGGCCCGCAGCGTCGCCGAGCAGGCAGCGCTCCTGGATCACCGGGCCGGGCTGCTCGCCCGGGCCGCCGAGGCGGTCCGGGAGGTCGAGGTGAGCGCCCAGCGGCTCAAGGAAGCCGACGGACGGCTCTCCGAGGCCGCCTTCCGGGCCGGCTTCGACACGCCACGGGCGGCGGCCGAGGCATTCCTCGACGACCGCGGGCAGAGCGAGCTCCAGCACCGGCTCGACGAGTGGCAGCGCGAGGAGGCGGCCGTCGCGGACCGGCTCGCCGACCCCGGGACCGTCGCGGCCGGCGCCCGTCCGGCCGCCCGGCCGCAGGAGGCCGAGGCCGCCCACGCGCGCGTGGAGCGCGCGCTGCGGGAGGCCGCCTCGGTGCTGGCCGCCGCCCGCGCCCGCTGCGCCGAGCTCGGCAGGCTGGGACGCGAGGCCGCGGCGGAGACGCGCCGGATCGGCCCCCTGCGCGAGGAGTACGACCGGGTGGCCCGCCTCGCCGGGCTCACCGCGGGCACCTCCGCCGACAACGAACGCAAGATGCGGCTGGAGTCGTACGTACTGGCCGCGCGGCTGGAGCAGGTCGCGGCTGCCGCCACGGCCCGGCTGGGCCGTATGTCCGGCGGTCGCTACACGCTGGTGCACTCCGACGCGCGGGGCGGACGCGGCCGTTCCGGACTGGGGCTGCACGTGGTCGACGCCTGGACCGGCCGGGAGCGCGACACCGCCACGCTCTCTGGCGGCGAGACGTTCTTCGCGTCGCTCGCGCTGGCCCTGGGCCTGGCCGACGTGGTCACCGACGAGGCCGGGGGCGTTCGGCTGGACACGCTCTTCATCGACGAGGGCTTCGGCAGCCTCGACGACCAGGCCCTGGACGAGGTCCTGGACGTCCTGGACTCGCTGCGCGAGCGCGACCGCAGCGTCGGCATCGTCAGCCACGTCGGGGATCTGCGCCGCCGCATCCCCACTCAGCTGGAGGTCGTCAAGGAGCGCGACGGATCGCGGGTGCGCCACCGGACGGCGGGGGCGGGGGACTGAGCGCTCCCGCGCGCGGCCTTCAGCGGGCTGTGGCGCGGCGGGGCAGGGGCGAGGAGTAGACCACGCTGGTCGTCACCGACCCCAGGGCGCCGATCTTCCCGGAGATCTCCTCCAGGTGGCTCATCGACCGCGCGCCCACCTTGATCACAAAACAGTCGTCGCCCGTGACGTGGTGCGCTTCCATGATCTCCGAAGTCGTCTCCAGCAGATCGTGGAAGGGCTTGTAGTTGCCGTTCGGGTACCGCAGCCGTACGAAGGCGAGGATGCCCCGGCCCAGCCGCTCCTGGTCGACGATCGCCGTGTAGCCCGATATCACCCCGGCCTCCTCGAGGCGCCGCACGCGCTCCGTCACGGCGCTCGGGGACATGGCGACGACGCGCGCCAGCTCCGCGAAGGTGGCCCGGCCGTCCTGCTGGAGGGCGTCCAGGATGCGCCAGTCGGTGGCGTCCGGGGAATACTCGGTCATGGCTGCCAGACAACAGGGAAATCCCCGGCGAATCAAGAGATGTTCCGGGGATCGCGTCTTCCGGCCGGTGATCGGCGGCCGTAGATTTCCGGCCATGACAACAACGCGGCCCGCCGCCGCCAACCCCGTCCTGCGCGTCGCCCCGGCCGCGCCCGCCGACGCCGCCGCGTACTTCCGCGCCGCCCTGGTCTTCCACGCGGACGTCTCCGATGTGGCGTCCGCGCTGGCCCAGGGCGGCGAGCCGGGCTTCACCGTGCTGGACTCGCGCTCCACGCAAGCCTGGGACCAGGGCCATGTGCCCGGCGCCGTGCACCTGCCGACCGCGCTCATCGCCGAGCAGGCCGGGCAACTGCTCGACAGATCAATGCCGGTCGTCACCTACTGCTGGGGGCCCGGCTGCAACGGCGCCACCCGCGCCGCTCTCGCTCTGGCCGAACTCGGCTACCAGGTCAAGGAGATGCTCGGCGGCTTCGAGTACTGGGTGCGCGAGGGCTTCGCGTACGAGACCTGGGAGGGCCTTCACCGGCGCGAGGCCGACGCGCTGACCGCCCCGGCCGGCGCGGAGGACTGCGGCTGCTGACACCGTGGCGGCGGTGGCGGCGGGCCGGACCCGCCGCCACCGCGCGCACTCAGAGCTTGGACAGCTCGTCCACCAGGTCGTCCAGCCCCAGCGGCCCCTGCGACAGCGCCGCCATGTGCCAGGCACGGGCGTCGAACGCCTCACCGTGGTGCTTCTTGGCGTTCTCGCGGCCCATCAGCCAGGCCCGCTCGCCCAGCTTGTAGCCGATCGCCTGCGCGGGCACGGACAGATAGCGGGTGAGCTCGCTCTCCACGAAGTCCGCCGGACGCCCGCTGTGGCGGCCGAAGAACTCCTGCGCCAGCTCCGGCGTCCACCGCTCGCCGGGATGGAACGGCGAGTGGCCGGGGATCTCCAGCTCCAGGTGCATACCGATGTCGACGATGACCCGGCACGCCCGCATCATCTGCGCGTCCAGGTACCCCAGGCGCCGCTCCGAGTCGGGCAGGAAGCCCAGTTCGTCCATGAGCCGCTCGGCGTAGAGCGCCCACCCCTCGGCGTTGGCGCTCACCGTGCCGATGGTGGCCTGGTAGCGCGAGAGCCGGTCCGCGACGTGCCGCCACTGCGCGATCTGCAGATGGTGGCCCGGCACACCCTCGTGGTACCAGGTCGAGACCAGGTCGTACACCGGGAAGCGGGTCTCGCCCATGGTGGGCAGCCAGGTGCGGCCGGGGCGCGAGAAGTCCTCGGAGGGGCCGGTGTAGTAGGGCGCGGCGGCGCTGCCGGGCGGCGCGATGTGCGACTCCACCTTCCGTACCCGCTCGGCGAGTTCGAAGTGCGTGCCGTCCAGGGCCTCGATCGCCTCGTCCATCAGGGCCTGCAGCCAGGCCCGGACCTCGTCCACGCCCTCGATGTGCGTGCCGTGCTCGTCGAGGTGGGCCAGCGCCTCCCAGGGCCCCGCTCCCGGCAGGATCTTGTCGGCCTCGGTCTTCATCTCGCCGAGGATGCGGTGGTACTCGGACCAGCCGTACGCGTACGCCTCGTCGAGGTCCAGGGTCGTCCCGTTGAAGTAGCGCACCCAGCGGGCGTACCGCTCACGGCCCACGGTGTCCGGGGCCCCGGCGATCGCGGGGGCGTACACGTCGCGCAGCCAGTCGCGCAGGGCGACGAGCGCCTCGCCCGCCACGCGCGCGCCGGCGTCGAGTTCGGCGCGCAGGGCCGCCGGTCCCGGCGCGGCGAACTCCGCGAACCAGTCGCGGTCCGTGCCGATCCACTCGGTGAGCTGGCCGACGAAGGTGTCCGTGGCGCGCGGCCCGGCGAACAGGCCCCGGTCCAGCCCCAGTTGCAGGGAGGCGCGGTAGCCCTCCAGCGCGGCGGGAACGGCCGCGAGGCGCGCCGCCACGTCCGCCCAGTCGGCCTCGTCGGCGAGCGGCATCATGGTGAAGACCTGGCGCACCGAGTGGACGGGCGAGCGCAGGTTGCTGACGCAGCGCAGCCCCTCCCGCGCCTCGTGGACGGCGAGTTCGGACGACAGACGCTCCCGCAGCAGTCTGGCGCAGCGCCGCTCCGAGTCGCTGTCGGCGCCCGGTGTCCGCTCCGCTTCGTCGAGCCGCGCCAGCGTCGCGCGGCCGAGGGCGGCCACGGCCTCCTGCCCGGCGGGCGAGAAGTCCGGAAGCAGCCGGGCGCTCTCGCGCACGCCCAGATAGGTACCGGTGATGGGGTCGAGTTCGATGAGTGCGTCGACATGGGCGTCGGCGACCTGGCGGGGCAGCACGCTGCTGGAAGTGTCTGGCATGGTCCACATACTCGTACGAGCACGGGCCCCGCGTCACCCACAGGCGACCTTCAGCCACCGGAGGCGGAAGGGGAGGGAGGGGGCGGAGCGGACGTCGGTACCGGTGTCGGCGCGGGGGGCAGCAGAGGGCCGCACTCCCACTGCTGGAAGATCAACCGCGTCTCCACGCGGGCGACTTCGCGCCGTGAGGTGAACTCGTCGATGACCAGCCGCTGGAGGTCGGCCGTGCCCGTCACGGCCACATGGACCAGGTAGTCGTCCGGGCCGGTGAGGTGGAACAGGGCGCGGGACTCCGGGAGCGCCCGGATGCGTTCGACGAACGGACCGATCAGTTCGCGCCGATGTGGCCGCACCTGCACCGAGAGGAGGGCCTCCAGGCCGCGGCCCATTCGCGCCGGGTCGAGCCGGAGCTGGTGTCCGAGGATCACTCCGGAGCGGCGCAGTCTGGTGACCCGGTCCAGGCAGGTGGAGGGTGCCACGCCCACCTGGGCCGCGAGATCGCGGTAGGTGGTCCGGGCGTCGTTCTGCAGAAGGCGCAGAATGTCCAGATCCACCGGGTCCAGTACGACAGAATCGGCCATTGGCCGAACGTAGCACGGACCTCGGCGCTCCTTTCCGGTCATGCCTCCACAGTGCCGCCATGGACACCGACACCCAGGACCGCGCCGACCGCGCCCAGGCCGCACCCCGTGCCCTGGCCACCGAAGCCGTCCACGCCGGCCGCGACGACCTCGCGGGACTCGGACTGCATGCCCCGCCGATCGACCTCTCGACGACCTACCCGTCGTACGACAGCGCGGCCGAGGCCGCCCGGATCGACGCCTTCGCGGCCACCGGAGTGCTCCCCGAGGGGCCGCCCGTGTACGCCCGTCTCGACAACCCCACCGTGGGCCGTTTCGAGACAGCCCTCGCCCGGCTGGAGGGCGCCGAGGGAGCCGTGGCCTTCGCCAGCGGCATGGCCGCCCTCTCCGCGGTGCTGCTCGCCCGGGCCTCGGCGGGCCTGCGGCACGTGGTCGCCGTCCGGCCGCTGTACGGCTGCAGCGACCACCTCCTGGACGCCGGGCTGCTCGGTACGGAGGTGACCTGGGTGGACCCGGCGGGCATAGCCGACGCCCTGCGGCCCGACACCGGTCTGGTGATCGTGGAGACCCCGGCCAACCCGACGCTCGCCGAGGTCGACATCAGGGCCGTCGCCCACGCCTGCGGCTCGGTGCCGCTGCTCGTCGACAACACCTTCGCCACCCCGGTGCTCCAGCGTCCGCTGGAACAGGGCGCGCGGATCGTGCTGCACAGCGCCACCAAGTACCTGGGCGGCCACGGCGACGTCATGGGCGGTGTGGTCGCGTGCGACGACGCGTTCGCCCGGCAGCTGCGCCAGGTGCGGTTCGCCACCGGCGGCGTGCTGCACCCGCTGGCCGGCTATCTGCTGCTGCGGGGCCTCGCGACGCTTCCGGTACGGATGCGGGCCGCCGCCGGGAGCGCCGCGGAGCTCGTGCGCAGACTGACCGAGGACCCCCGGGTGGCCCGGGTCCACTATCCGGCGGTGGGCGGGGCGATGGTCGCCTTCGAGGTGCACGGCGACCCGCACGCGGTGATCGCGGGCGTCCGGCTCATCACCCCCGCCGTGAGCCTCGGCAGCGTCGACACCCTCATCCAGCACCCGGCCTCCATCAGCCACCGGATCGTGGCCGAGGGAGACCGGCGGTCCGCCGGGGTGAGCGACCGGCTGCTGCGGCTCTCGGTCGGTCTGGAGGACGTGGAGGACCTGTGGAGCGATCTGAGCCGGGCGCTCAGCGCTCCGCCTGCTCGAACGACGGCCGCTCGGACAGCGGACGCTCGAACGTCGGCAGGGCGCCCGACGGACGGTCGGCCGACGGACGCGCCCCAGCGCGAGCCTTCGGCAGCCGTGCGGTGATCACCAGGGTGCCCTCCTCGATCTGGTAGTCGAGCGGCAGCCCGAGGCCGCGCATCGCCGCCACCATCGCGGTGTTGGAGGACTGCGTCACCGCGTACACGCTCTCGCAGCCCGCCTCGGCCGCCAGCGCCACCAGGCGCTCCAGGAGCTCGGTGCCGATGCCCCGGCGCTGCCAGTCGTCCTCGACGAGCAGCGCCACCTCGGTCTCGTCGCCGTCCCACAGGAGATGGCCGAGGGCGACGAGCCGCCCGGAGGCCGACTCGGCGGCGAGAGTGCGTCCGTAACGGGGGCTGAGCAGGTGGTTCAGATAGCGGTCGGCGTCGCCGACGGGGCCGTGGTAGCGCAGGCCCAGGGTGCGGTCGGAGCAGCGTTCGTGCATGGCCTTGGCGGCCTCGACATCGTCCTGGCCGGCCCGGCGGACGGTGATCTCGTTGCCCTCGGCGAGGGTGAGGACGTCCTGGTTGCGGGGGATGCGCGGCCCGAGCCGCGCGTCCAGCTCGACCAGCGCGCGCGCCCGCGCGAACTCGGTCGGGGTGAAGGGCAGGTAGGGCCGCTCGATGGTGATGACCCCGCCGCCGGGGTCGCGCAGCCGCATGGTGGTCGATTCGAGAACGCCCTCGACCGGTGCCGTCTCGCCGGTCGGGCGGCCGGACAGGGACACGGCGGGCAGTGAGTGGATGGTGCACCTGCCCAGCAACTGACGGAGTGCGAGCGGCAGTTCCGCCGCGTCGAGCGCGGTGCGGGTGGCCAGGCCGAGCACCCGGGTGGGCGCGTCCACCAGGTCGTGCGCGTCGGCGCGCTCCAGCCAGATGTCACCGCCGCCCGCCCCGGCGATCTCCCGGGTCAGCCGGGCTGCCGAGAGGTCGGCGGGGGCCCGCAGCAGGAGTTCGTCGACCGTGCCCTCGGCCAGCGGGTGCGTCTGGAGGGTGAGGATGTCGACCCCGCTGTGGGCGAGTGCGGTGCACAGCGCGGCCAGGCTGCCGGGCTCGTCGCGCACGGTGGCCCGCATCCGCCACAACGAGGTCTCGCGCGAGGCGGCGCCGCCGTGGGCGGATCCGTCGGCGGGCGCGGCGCCGGCGGGAGCGGGCGCCGCGCCCGTATCGACGGGTGCCGGCGGCGCGTGGCTGTGGCGCCGGGCCCACCAGGTGTGGAACGCCGCCGTGGCGACCAGCGCGACCGCCGAGGCGATCAGCAGGAACGGTCCGTCCGGTCCGTGTGCGACCGTGTTCGCCACGGCGTCGGCCACCGCCACGGCGGTGAACATCGCGGCCAGCTCGATCAGGTCCCGCCGCCAGTGGTGGCGACGGGCGCTCGTACGGACAGTCAACTCGGTCATCTCAGTCATGCCTTCACTGTGACCGAGCGGTGTTGCGTGATCGCGAACGCTTTGTGACTGATGGGTTAAGTGTGGTTCTGGTGTATTTCTGGCCGTTTCTTACGGCTTGTGGCGCGGAATGACCACCTCAGCGCCGCACTCCGTACGCGTCGTGCCGGACCGCACGCGGCTACTGGCCCACCAGCCCCGGCTTCAGCACCTTCGTGAAGAGTACCGAACCGCCCTGGGCGCGCAGACGCACCGTCAGCTCGCCACTCCCGCCGTCGATCTCGACCTCGCCGAAGTTCGGCGGGGTCTCCATCGGCGAGGCGTTGGCCCTGGCGGGCGCCTGGACGAAGACCTGGTCGGGGCCGAAGGTCGCGTCGAGCGCGTTCGCCGGGAAGCCGCCCGCCGCGAGCGGCCCCGACACGAACTCCCAGAACGGGGCGAAGTCCTTGAACGCCGCCCGCGACGGCTCGTAGTGCTGCGCCGCCGTGTAGTGCACATCCGCCGTCAGCCACAGCGTGCCGGTGATCCGGCGGTGCTTGATGAACCGCAGCAGCTCCGCGATCTGGAGCTCGCGCCCGAGCGGCGCGCCCGGGTCGCCCTGGGCCACGGCCTCGAAGTTGGCCGGTCCGTCGGTGACGACCAGACCGAGCGGCATGTCGGCGGCGATCACCTTCCACACCGCCCGGGAGCGCGCGAGCTCCCGTTTCAGCCACTCCAACTGCTCCGCGCCGAGGATGCCCACGGTGTCGTCGGCCCGGCGCCCGGGGGAGTTGGCGTCGCGGTACGTGCGCATGTCGAGCACGAACACGTCCAGCAGCGGTCCGTGGCGCACGACCCGGTGCACGCGCCCCTCACGGCTGCCCGGCCGCAGCGTCGAGACGGGGAAGTACTCGCTGAAGGCCCGCAGCGAACGGGCCGCCAGCACGTCGATGTTCTTCTCGGTGTAGCGGGCGTCGTCCAGGATCTGGCCGGGGTACCAGTTATTGCGCACCTCATGGTCGTCCCACTGGACGATGGACGGCACGCGCGCGTTGAACCGCCGTACGTTCTCGTCGAGCAGGTTGTAGCGGAAGTTGCCCCGGTACTCGTCCAGCGTCTCGGCGACCTTGGACTTCTCCACGGTCGTGAGGTTCCGCCACACCCGGCCGTCGGGCAACGTCACGCTGGGCGGGATCACCCCGTCCGCATAGATGTTGTCGCCACTGGACAGGTAGAAGTCCGGATCGAGCCGTCGCATCTCGTCATAGACGCGGAATCCGCCGATGTCCGGGTTGATGCCCCAGCCCTGCCCCGCGACGTCCCCGGACCAGAGGAAGCGCACGTCCCGGTGGCGCGAGGCGGGCGCGGTGCGGAACGTGCCGTACACCGGCTTTCCGGTACGGCGGGGGTCGTCGGGGTCGGCGAGGGTGACGCGGTAGTGGATCTGCTCACCGGCCGGCAGCCCGCGCAACTGCGTCGTACCGGTGAAGTCGGTGCCCGGCCCCAGCAGCGGGCCCCGCCAGCTGCGCGCGCGGCGGAACGATTCGGTGGCCGAGGTCTCCACGACCATCCGGGCCGGCCGGTCGGACCGGACCCACACGAGCCCCGACGACGCCGTGATGTCACCGGTCTGCACACCCCAGTCGGCGTTCGGCCGCCCGGAGAGCGCCAGCGCGGGCGCGGCCGTGGCGAGCCCGGTGGGCAGGGCGAGTCCCGCCGAGGCGGCGAGCGAACCCCTGAGTAGGGCACGGCGGTTGGGCGAGGGGATCCGAGGGCGGTACGGCATCGAGGCGCCTCCTGGGACGGGTGGTGGGTCAGGGCGGTGGTCCGGCGCGTGCGGATCCGTGCCATGCCTACTGCCCGGCTGCGGCGCGGGCGCGAACCCCGGGTGAACAGCTGGAGGTCACCTGCGAGCAGACAGTCCTCGGGCACCTGGCCGGGAACCTTCGGCCTACGGCGAGCGGCCGGGGACCGAAGGACGATCGCCTCCGTGATCTTCGATGACTATGTTGGGTACACGCCACCGGAACGGCGGCGCGTCACCCCACCACCAGCGAAAGCCGAGGCTCCCATGCCCGTCGGAGGCCGTTCACACATCCGTATAGCCCGCCCCTCGCGCGACCTCGCGGCGGCGGAGCGCTTCTGGGTGGAGGGCCTGGGCCTGGACGTCGTGTGGCGGCACGACGCCCAGGGCGCGGGCCCCGGCGAGCACGCGCTGCTGATGGTCGGCTGGCCCGACGCCGACTGGCATCTGGAGCTGGTCCAGGCGCAGGCCGGGGACGTCGAGCCCCGGCCGACCGAGGAGGACCTGCTGGTCGTCTACGCGGACGAGGAGGTTCCGCAGGACCTGGTGGCGCGCCTGGAGGCGCACGGCGGCAGGCGGGTGCTGTCGCCCAACCCGTACTGGAACGAGTGGGGCGTGACGATCGAGGACCCGGACGGCTACCGGTTGGTGCTGTGCAGGCGGGGCTGGTCCAACTCCTAGGCGCCGCCCCCGTCCAGCGCCCCGGCCAGGAGCCGCACCCCGCGCGCGATGTCCGAGGGCGTCAGATGGGCGTACCCGAGCACCAGCGGTACGCCGTCGCCCGCCTCGGCCCCGGGCGAGCGGTAGTACGACAGGGGGCGCACGGCCACGCGCGCGTGGGCGGCGCGTTCGAGCAGACGCGGCTCCGGGCCGTACCGCTCGGGCAGCCGCGCGATGATGTGCAGCCCGGCCGCGATCCCGCTCACCCGTGCGCCCGGAAGGTGCTCGTGCAGCGCCGCGACCAGCGTGTCCCGCCGTTCCCGGTAGGCGCGTTGGCACCGGCGCAGCTGACGGTCGTACGCGCCGCTGGTGACGAAGTCCGCGAGCAGCGCCTGGTCCAGTGCGGGGTTGCCGAGGTCCATGGTGCGTTTGCGGGCGACGATCGAGCCGGTCAGCCGCTCCGGCGCGAGCAGCCAGCCGAGCCGCAGGCCCGGGGCGAGCGACTTGCTCACCGACCCGGTGTACGCCACACGTTCCGGGTCGAGCCCCTGGAGGGCCCCGACCGGCGCGCGGTCGTACCGGAAGTCGCCGTCGTAATCGTCCTCGACGACGAGCCCGTCCACCGCCCGCGCCCAGTCCAGGAGTTCGGCCCGGCGACGCGCGGAGTAGGCGATTCCGGACGGGAACTGGTGCGCCGGGGTCGTCACCGCGACCCGCACCCCGCTGGCGTACAGCGGGCCCATCGCCAGGCCCTCCCGGTCGAGCGGCAGCCGCCGCGTCCGTACGCCGGTGGCCGCGAACAGCGCGGTGTGCTCGGGGCTGCCCGGGTCCTCGACGCCCACGGTCCGCCCGCCCCGCTCTTCGGGCGTGAAGCGCTCGGCGAGGGCGAAGCCGAGCAGCGTCGTCGCCTGGGCGACCCCGGAGCAGACCACGATCCGTTCCGGGTCGGCGACCACGCCCCGCCGCCGGGCCAGCAGCGCGGCGAGCGCGGTCCGCAGCTCCGGCAGCCCGCGCGGATCGGGGTAGCCGAGCGAGCGGTGCGGCAGCCGCTCCAGGACGCCCCTGTGCGCGGCGGCCCAGGCGGCACGCGGGAACAGCGACAGGTCGGGGGTGCCGGGCAGGAAGTCGACCCGGGCGCCCGGGTCGCGCGGAGCCAGATCACGCGCGCGTGGCGCGTCGGCGGCGCGCGCCGCCGCGCCCACCCAGGTCCCCGAGCCCCGGTCGCTGCGCAGATAGCCCTCGGCGGTGAGCTGCTCGTACGCCTCGGTGACCAGGCCCCGGGAGACCCCGAGGTCGGCGGCGAGCTCACGGCTCGACGGCAGCCGGGTCCCGGCGGCGAGCCGGCCCGACCGGACGGCCTCCCGGAACGCCGACTGGAGCATTCTGCCGCGCTGCCGGGCCGGTGCGGCGGCGGCCGGAAGCAGCAGCTCCCAGGCCGCGTTCCAGGACGGGCCCGCCCCGCCGTCCGGTGGCACGCGGGGCGAAGTGGTCCCCGATGACGTCATGGAAGTGGACCTTAAACAAGACCACCGTGCTGCCTAGCGTCGGGCCCATGAACGTGTCACAGCTACGGGGCGCGGCGCTCGCCGCCGTCGCCTGCGTCCTCGTCGGCGGGTCCTTCACCGCCAACAGCGTCCTCGGCGACTATCCGCACGCGGGCGGCCAGGCCCTGCGGTACGGGCTGGCCTGTCTCCTGCTGCTCCCGCTGCTCGGCCGGGGCGGCACCGCGCCGCTGCGCCGCCTCGGGCCGGCGCAGTGGGGCCGGCTCGCGCTGCTCTCCGCTGTCGGCATGGTGGGCTTCAACATGGCGGTGCTGGCCGCCGAGCGCACGGCCGAGCCCGCCGTTCCCGGGGTGTTCGTCGGATGCGCGCCGGTCGTGGTGGCGGTCCTCGTGCCGCTGCTCGACGGGCGGCGTCCCACCCGGCCGGTGTTCTACGGAGCCTTCCTGGTGGCCGCCGGGGCCTTCACGGTGCAGGGGTGGGGCCGGGCGGACGCGGTGGGCATCGCCTGGTCGGTGGGTGCGCTGGTGGGTGAGGTGGGGTTCGCGGTGCTCGCGGTGCCGGTGCTGCGCCCGCTGGGCCCGAAGCTGCTCTCGGCGGCCGTCTGCGGCGTCGCGGCCTGCGAGTCCGCCGCCCTCGCCCTCGTACTGGACGGGCGCGCCGCGCTGCGGCTGCCCGACGCCACCGAAACGGCCGCCCTGGTCTGGCAGGCCGCCGTCGTCACCGTGGTCGGTTTCGTCTGCTGGTACGCGGGGGTGCAGCGGATCGGCGCCGAACGCGCGACGCTCTTCTCCGGCCTCATTCCGGTCTCGGCCGCGCTCACCGCGCCGCTGGTCGGCACCGGCGCGTACGGCACGGCGCAGGCGGCGGGCAGCGCGCTGGTCGGCGCCGGGGTTGCGCTGGGCGCCGGGGTGCTGAGCAGGCGCCCCCGGCGCGGCGGCTCAGCGGCTCGTGTCGAGGATGACGCGCGCGACCAAGGCGGGATCGTCGTTCATCGGGACGTGGCCGCAGCCGGGCAGCCGCACCAGCCGGGCGCCGGGCAGCGTGTGCTTGGCACGGATGCCCTGCCGGCGCAACAGCAGCCGGTCCTTGGCACCCCAGGCGACGGTGACCGGGACTCCTGTCACGTCGTCCGTGAACCGTACGTCGATCCCGGCTCGCAGGGTCTCGTCGAAGCCGCCGGCCTCACGCAGCGCGAGCGTCTCGGCGACGACGGCCTCGGGTGAACGGCGCCCGGGGCGCGCGTAGATGGTGCTGGTGAGCGCCGCACGCCCGGGCGCGCTCCGGGACAACCGCTCGATGACCGGCAGCGGCAGCAGCCTCGCCCCCTGCCGCATCGCGGTCAGCGTCGCGAACGCGTAGCGGCGTTCCGCCTGGGACCAGAATCCCGCGGGGGAGAAGGCCGTCACCGACCGTACGAGCTTCTCGCGCCCCAGCTCCAGGGCCAGCAGCCCGCCCAGGGAGTTGCCCGCCACATGCGGCCGGTCGATGCCGACCTCCTCGCAGAACGCGCCCAGGACCGGCACGACCGTCGACAGCCCGTACGAAAGGCCCTCGGGCAGGACCGGGGACCGGCCGAAGCCCGGCAGGTCCACGGCTATGACGTCGCGCTCGGCGGCCAGCAGGTCGAACACCGGGTCCCAGGCCTGGCGGTGATGGCCGATGCCGTGCAGCAGGAGCAGCGGATCGCCCGAGCCGGCCCGCCGGTAGGAGACGGTGACGGTGCGGCTGCCCCGGGGGGAGCCGGTCGTGAACGAGACCTCTTCGGTCATGGTGCTGCTCCCGGTCGTGGAGGGACGGCCCCGCGCGGACATGGCTGACGCGGCGGACGGCGGTAGACACCGTGTCAGCAACAATTACCCTTCGGTAGCTTGGAGTTCAAGGGGCGTGTCCAGGACAGTGCGCGAGGGGTGAAGAATCGAACAGCGCGGGTTCTCCTTCTGGACAGCCGGTTGTCGGTCGGCTGGGATGGAGCGGTGACTGCCCCCACCGCCGCCGATCTCTTCGAAGACCACAGGTCCGTCCTCACGGGCGTGGCCTACCGCATGCTGGGCCGTGTCACCGACGCCGAGGACGTGGTGCAGGAGGCCTGGCTGCGCTGGTCGGCGCGGGAGCGCGAGAGCGTGCGCGACCCGCGCGCGTTCCTGGTACGGATCACCACCCGGCTCGCCCTCGACCGGCTGAGACAGATCCAGGCGCGGCGCGAGGCGTACGTAGGGCCCTGGCTGCCCGAGCTGATCGCGACCGAATTCGGGCCCGTCGTCCCCGACACGGTCGAACAGGCCATGCTGGCCGACTCCGTCTCGCTCGCCGTCCTGGTGGTCCTCGAATCGCTCTCGCCACTGGAGCGGGCGGTCTTCGTCCTGCGCGAGGCGTTCGGCTTCCCCTTCGCGGAGATCGCGGCCACGCTGGACCGCTCCGAGCCCGCGGTGCGCCAGCTCGCGGGGCGCGCCCGGCGCCATGTCGACGAGCGCAAGCCGCGCTACGACGTCGACCCCGTCCACCGCCGCGACCTCACCGAGCGGTTCATGGCCGCCGCGGGCGGCGGCGACCTCGACTCCATGCTCGCCCTGCTCGCCCCCGACGTCCGTTTCATCGGCGACAGCGGCGGCAAGTCCAAGGCCCCCACCAGGATCATCGAGTCCGCCGACAAGGTCGGACGCTTCCTGTACGCGGTCTCGCACGAGGGCGGACCGGACAGCGAATTCCTCATCCGGGAGATCAACGGCGGCCCGGCGGTACTGGTCCTCTACGGCGGCAAGCCGGACAGCGTGCTCCAGCTCGACGTCCTCGATGGTCGCGTCCACTGCGTATATGTCGTACGCAACCCGGACAAACTGACCGCACTCATCCGCGAGGTGGAGCGCGCGCAGGGTGAGGGAAGCGGCAGCGGCGAGGAGCGCGACCCGCGCGCGGGCCGTGAGGAGTACGTGGACCACTCGCCCGGCTAGCCCCACCGGCCCCAGCGACCACAACCCGTTCCCGGGACCGGGCACGGGTACTTTGCCGCGCCCCGCACACGGGACCGCGAACGTCGTGTGAACGCTCTGTGCCAGGGGTCGGATTCGTTCCGTAACGGAACGAGGATTGGTCTTGACCAAGGGGATGTGCCGCCCTATGGTCGCAGAGTTAGTGCAGGAACCTTTAATAAACAAGGGCGCAGAAAAGCCGCCGGGGCACGGCGATTGCGGAGGACAGGGTGGGGACCACGCAGCTGGAAACGGTGCCGGAGCCGAAGTACTGGCACCTCAAGACCGTGCTGAGCGAGGCGCTCGACTCGGACTTCGCGGTGGGAGAGATCCTGCCCAACGAGCGTGAACTGGCCGCCCGCTTCGGCGTCGCGCGCGCCACGCTCCGCCAGGCTCTGGAGCAGCTCGAACTCGAAGGCAGGCTGCAGCGCCGCCGTGGCGTCGGCACGACCGTCGCCCCGCCGCGCGTGGGCGTCTCCGTCGGCACCGAGCAGCACGACTGGCCCGGCACCGCCGGTGACACCTGGCAGGCCGCCGACTGCGCCGTCGGCGCCCCGCCGCTCTCGGTCGCCCGGCTCTTCGACGGCCAGCCCCTCGACGAGGTGCACACCGTCCGCCGGATCCGCACCACCCACGGCCAGCCCGTCGCCGCCGAGCTCCTCTACGTACCGGCGTCCTCGGTGCCGGACCTCACCTCGATCGACGCGCCGTCCGGACCGGCCCGCGCGCGCAGCGTGCTGCGCGAGCTCCAGCGCCTCGCCCTGGAAGGCCAGGACCGCGCGGTCGAGCTCGGCTCGGCCCGGGCGGACGACGCCAAGGAACTCGACCGGCTGCCGGGCGCGCCCGTCCTCGTCGTGACCACGCGCTACTTCTCGCTCGGCCGGACCGTCGCCGTATCGGTGGCGACCTACCGCGCCGACACCTGCCGCCTCACCTTCGGCGACTCGGGCGACGTGCAGATCAGCCACGACGGCCACCGCCAGGCCTCCTGACACCCGCGCGCCCCGCCCCACCATTTCTCCTCGTACGGCCCGCCGCTTGGACAGCGGCGGGCCGTACGTGTTCGGGCCAAGGCCGGGGACGGGGTGAGGCCGGACG
>NZ_JBJHPC010000541.1:0-4855 GCF_045257485.1 Streptomyces sp. YS-3
GTGGACAACCGTGCCTGGACCACGCACGCCGACTGGCGCTCGGGCGACGCCGACGGGGTGCGGGCCGTCCCGGGCCGCCGCCCCGGCCTGGTCATCGCCCGCCCCGCCGGCCGGATCGACTACCCCGACCCGCACACCGGGAAGACAGCCACCTGGGAGTACGCCACCTGGACCTCGCCGCGGCACCGCTCGCCCGTCCCGGCCACCGAGGCCATCGCCCACTGGAACGCGCACACCCCCGCCGGGACCTGGCTCCAGGTCGAGCTGCTGGGCACCTACACGGACGGCGCCGCGACCCCGGCGTATGTGATGGGCCGCTGGACCGCGGGCGACGGCGACGCCGACATCCGGCGCACCTCCGTCGACGGCCAGCGCGACGGCAGGAGCACGGTCTACACCGACACCTTCGCCATCGACGACGCGGCGAGCGGCCTGCGCCTGGCCTCCTACCGGCTGCGCCTGACCCTCTACCGCGCCCCGGGCACCCGCCTCACCCCCACGGTGTGGCGGCTCGGCGCGATGGCCTCCGACATCCCGGACCGCTTCACGGTGCCCGCCTCCACTCCGGCGTACGCGGGCGAGCTGCTCGTCCCGCGCTACTCGCAGGAGATCCACAAGGGCCAGTACCCGCAGTACGACAACGGCGGCGAGGCCTGGTGCAGCCCGACCTCCTCAGAGATGATCATCGAGTACTGGGGCCGCGGGCCCACGGCGGCGGACCTCGCCTGGGTCGACCCGGCCTTCGCCGACCCCCAGGTCTGCCACGCGGCCCGGTACACCTACGACTACCAGTACGGCGGCTGCGGCAACTGGCCCTTCAACGCCGCGTACGCCGCCACCTACCGGGACATGAGCGCGGTGGTGACCCGGCTGAGCTCCCTGAACGACCTGGAGACGCTGATCCGGGCGGGTGTCCCGGCCATCACCTCCCAGTCGTTCCTGAAGACCGAGCTGACCGGCGCCGGCTACGGCACCTCCGGCCATCTGATGACGGTGATCGGCTTCACGGCCGACGGCGACGTGATCGCCAACGATCCGGCATCCCCGGGCGACCCGGAGGTGCGCCGCGTCTACCTGCGGCGGGAATTCGAGAACATCTGGCTGCGGACCAAGCGGTACAACGCCGCCGGCAAGGTCGTCTCCGGCACCGGCGGCGTCTGCTACCTGTACTGGCCCGCGCGCCAGGGAGAACGCCGGCGCAGGGCGCTGGCCTCGGTGGGCGTACGGGCGTGACCAACGTCTCCCCGTCGCCGCCCGTATCTGCTGGCACTCTGAAATGGCACCCGGGGGGACCGTCCACCGCCAGACGACCGAGTGAGATCCCATGACCCTGCACGCCACCACCGCCGACGACCCGCGCGCCCTGGCCGAGCTCCGCGCCCGTACCGGCGGCCCCGACGACGGACCCAAGATCCTGGAGCACTTCCTGGGATGGACCCTCGTGGTGGTCCTGGCGATGCTGGTCACCCAGACCGGTCTGCTGTGACCCACGGGCCGGCCCCGAGAGGCCGGCCCCGCCCGTCCGACAGCCCGTAGGGCGGTCTGCCATACTGCCGGGATCCTGTGGCAGTCGGAGACCAGGGACGGATTTGAGCAGCAGTCAGCAGCGCGGCGCGACCGAGCGATCGCAGGTCCGTCGGTCCGAACTCATCGCGACGGGGCGGAAGTTGTTCGCCGACACGTCCTACGACGCCCTGTCGATGGACGACATCGCCCAGCACGCCGGGGTGGCCAAGGGCCTCATCTACTACTACTTCAAGAGCAAGCGCGGCTACTACCTGGCCATCGTCGAGGACTCGGTGGCCGATCTGGTCGCCCGGGCCGCCGGCCACACCGAGCTGCCGCGCGCCGACCGGGTCCACCGCACGATGGAGGGCTATCTGCTCTACGCCGAGCACCACCAGGCGGCGTACCGCACGATCGTCACCGGCGGTGTCGGCTTCGACCCCCAGGTCCAGGCGATACGCGACGCCGTCCGCGAGGAGCTGGTCGCCACCATCGCGGAGGGCGCCTACGGCAGACGGGGCATCCCGGTGCTCGCCCGGCTCGCGCTGCTCGGCTGGATGGGGTGTGTGGAGAGCGTGACCCTGGAGTGGCTGCGGACGCGGGAGCCCGACCGTGCGACCGTACGCGAACTGCTGGTGCGGATGCTGCGCCGGACCCTGGACACCATCGCCGAGTTCGAGCCGGCCTGCCCCTCGCCCGCGCCCGGCGCATGACGACGCGGAGGGCCCGGCGATGAAATCGGAGCGGTTCGTTCCGTAACCGGCGGGTGGGCAATCCGTGATCTTGGATCCAGTGACGGGACGCGTCCGATCGGGCATACTCACAGCGCCACGGCCACCAGCCTGCGGCTTCCGTGATCCGGAAGGGTAGGCATCGGCTGTCCGGCAGATTCACCGGCGGCGCCGCCACACCCTGCGCGCGTGACCGCCGAAGCGCCCGACAGGGAGGAGAGCGCCGCCATGCCCGACCGCGCCCCACAGCCGGTGGACCGACAGCTGCCCACCGAGGAGGCCCGGGACCTTGTCGCACTGGTACGCGACATCGTCCAGCGGGAGATCGCCCCTCATGCCGCCGAGCAGGAGGACGCAGGACGCTTTCCGCGCGAGATCTTCTCGCTGCTGTCCGAATCCGGACTGCTCGGCCTTCCGTACGACTCCGCGTTCGGCGGCGGTGACCAGCCGTACGAGGTGTACCTCCAGGTCCTCGAAGAGCTCGCCGCCGCCCGTCTGACCGTCGGCCTCGGCGTCAGCGTGCACTCGCTGGCCTGCCACGGCCTCGCGGGCTACGGCACCAAGCAGCAGCAGGCCGACCATCTGCCCGCCATGCTCGGCGGCGGTCTCCTCGGCGCCTACTGCCTCTCCGAGCCCTCCTCGGGCTCCGACGCGGCCTCCCTGCGCACCAGAGCGGTCAGGGACGGCGACGACTGGGTGATCACCGGCACCAAGGCCTGGATCACTCACGGCGGCGTCGCCGACTTCTACACCGTCCTCGCCCGCACCGGCGCCGAGGGATCCCGCGGCATCACCGCCTTCCTGGTCCCCGGCGACGCCGAGGGGCTGACCCCGGCCGCCCCCGAGAAGAAGATGGGCATGAAGGGCTCGCCCACCGCCCAGCTGCACTTCGACGGGGTCCGGGTGCCCGACAGCCGCCGGATCGGCGAGGAGGGCCAGGGCTTCGCCATCGCGCTCTCCGCCCTGGACTCCGGCCGGCTCGGGATCGCCGCCTGCGCCGTCGGCGTCGCCCAGGCGGCGCTGGACGAGGCCGTGGCGTACGCGACCGGGCGGCAGCAGTTCGGCCGGCCCATCGCGGACTTCCAGGGCCTGCGGTTCATGCTCGCGGACATGGCCACCCAGATCGAGGCGGGCCGGGCGCTGTACCTGTCGGCCGCGCGACTGCGGGACGCCGGACGGCCCTTCTCCAAGGAAGCCGCCATGGCCAAGCTCTTCTGCACGGACGCGGCGATGAAGGTCACCACCGACGCCGTCCAGGTCCTCGGCGGCTACGGCTACACCGCCGACTTCCCGGTCGAACGCCTGATGCGCGAGGCCAAGGTCCTCCAGATCGTCGAGGGCACCAACCAGATCCAGCGCATGGTCGTCGCCCGCCATCTGGCGGGTCCGGAGACGCGCTGACCCCTGGTGGGTCCGGGGCGTACGGATCCGTACGCCCCGGCTCGCGGGGGGCTGGCTTTTCACGGTTTCTGACGTACCGTCAACTTCCCTGTCGTCCAGGAGGTTGCCGTGTCCCAGGACCGTCCGATCGCACTCGACGAATACCCGATCCACCAGGTCCCGCTCTCGCTGAAACACGTCGCCACCGGCGACCGCAACGCCTACGACCGCTGCATCTTCCACGTCTTCGACCACCACGGCCGCGCCCTGCTGATCGCGGGCCTCGGCGTCTACCCCAACACCGGGGTCATCGACGCCTACGCCACCCTGCGCCTCGGCGACCGGCTGTACGCCGTCCGGGCCAGCGACGCGCTCACCGACGACCGGATGAACCTCTCGGTGGGGCCGCTGCGCATCACCGTCGACGAGCCGCTGCGCCGCCTCACCCTGCACTGCGCCCCCGACCCGGCCGACCCCGACTCGCTGGCGTACGAGATCACCTGGCAGGCCGGTTTCCCCGCCGTCTGGGAGCCGCACCACGTCCAGCGCCGGGGCGACCGGCTGACCCTCGAAGGCCGCCGCTTCGTCCAGGCGGGCCGCTGCACCGGCACCATCCGCGCCGGGGGCGAGGAGATCGCGGTCGCGGCGGGGGAGTGGACCGGCACCCGGGACCGCAGCTGGGGGGTGCGTCCCATCCCCGGCGAGAGCGACGGGCGCGCCGAGGAGCACCGGCCCGAGGGGTTCCACTGGCTCTGGGTGCCGGTCCGCTTCGACGACCGCTTCCTGATGGTGATCGCCCAGGAGGACGCCGACGGCTACCGCACCCTCAACGAGGCCGTACTCGTGCGCGAGGGCCGCCCGGACACCCAACTCGGCTGGCCCCGGGCCGACATCGCCTACCGCTCCGGCACCCGCCACCCCGAACGCGCGGTGATCCACCTCACCGGCGCCGCCCCCGAGCCCCTGGAACTGGGCGTCGAGGTGCTCACCTCCTCGCCGCTGGCCGTCGGCGCCGGATACCCGCCGGCGGACGACTGGCAGCACGGCACCTGGCAGGGGCGCGGCTGGACCGACCGCCGCGTCCACGACCTCTCCGACCCCGCCGCCCACCCCCTGGCCGCCTACGGCGTCACCGACCACGCCGCCCGCTTCACCCTCGACGGGCGCACCGGCTACGGGATCTTCGAGCACGGCAGCTTCGGCCGCCACGACCCCAGCGGCTTCGCCACGTACAGCTC
>NZ_JBJHPC010000542.1:0-4843 GCF_045257485.1 Streptomyces sp. YS-3
GCCGGGGGTGTGGGCGGCGGCGACACCGGGGACGGCTTCGATCCCGGCGCCCTCTTCTGTACGTACGGTACGAGCCATACCCGCACCCGTTGCGTTGCTGGTGCCCGCGCCGCTGTCCACGTCCGCAGCCGTGCTCCACGCGTGCGTGGCCGCCTCCCGGGTCGGCGGTGGCCCCGCCTGGGCCGGGGGCTGGGCGGGGCGCGTGAGCGGTGTTTCCGCGCTGGGCTGTCTGCCCGCGGCGGGCTCGGCGGTCGTTTCCTGTGTGGCGGCCATGGTCTTGGCTCTCGCGCGGACCGCTTTCCAGCGTGACCATGTGCCGAGGGCGAAGATGAAGAGGACCAGCAGGATGAGCAGTTCGCTGATGAGCAGGCCCCAGAAGAGGCCGTAGCCGGAGAGCTGGGCGGCCGGGGTGTCCGGCCAGGCCGCCGGGAGGTCGTGGGGGGCCTGGACCAGTTGGCGCAGGGCGAGCGGGGTGCGGGTGAACGTCACTGCGTCCGGCCAGGCGCCGTGGCTGAACAGGCCGGCCAGGCCCGTGGCCGTCCAGACCAGGACCGTCAGACCGAGCAGGAACGCGAGCAGCCCGACCAGCAGGGAGTCGGGGATGCCGCGCTCCTCGCCGCGGGAGCGGGACTCCGGCATTGCAGGCAACCTCCGGCGTGTCGGGCCGACTTGCGCGTGTCGGGGAACTTCTGTGCTGCGGGCGGCCGTTGATCGGGCAGGCCCCTCGGGGGAGGGGCCCGCTGACCGTCAGGCCACGGTCGACTCGGGGGAGGAGGTGCCTGACATTTGCTGTTCCATCATCGCCGCCCTGCGTTCGCTCTCCGACTCCAGACGGCTCTCCAGTTCGTGCGCGAGCACATCGTCGGTCGCCGCCGACTCCGTCATGGCCCGGTCGGTGAAGACCAGGGGCCGTTCCCGCTCGGTGATCAGGTGTTTGACCACCTGGACATTGCCGTTGACGTCCCAGACGGCGATTCCGGGCGTGAGCGTCGGGATGATCTCGACCGCCCAGCGGGGCAGGCCGAGGACCCGGCCCGTCGCCCTGGCCTCGTCCGCCTTCTGGGCGTAGATCGTCCTGGTCGACGCCATTTTCAGGATCGCCGCCGCCTCCCGGGCCGCCGCCCCGTCCACGACGTCCGACAGGTGGTGCACCACGGCCACGAAGGACAGGCCGAGCCGCCGGCCGAACTTGAGCAGCCGTTGGAAGAGCTGCGCCACGAACGGCGAGTTGATGATGTGCCAGGCCTCTTCCACCAGGAAGATGCGCTTCTTGCGGTCGGGCCGGATCCAGGTGTGCTCCAGCCAGACGCCGACGATGGCCATCAGGATCGGCATCGCGATCGAGTTGCGGTCGATGTGCGAGAGGTCGAAGACGATCAGCGGGGCGTCCAGGTCGATGCCGACCGAGGTCGGCCCGTCGAACATGCCCCGCAGGTCACCGTCGACCAGCCGGTCCAGGACGAGCGCCACGTCCAGGCCCCAGGCCCGGACGTCGTCTATGTCGACGTTCATGGCGACCGCCGAGGCGGCCTCCGGGTGGCGCAGCTGCTCCACGATGTCGGTCAGGACCGGCTGGCGGTCGGTGATCGTCTCGTTGACGTAGGCGTGCGCGACCTTCAGGGCGAAGCCCGAGCGCTCGTCCAGGCCGTGCCCCATCGCCACCTCGATGATGGTGCGCAGCAGCGCCAGCTGGCCGGTGGTGGTGATCGCCGGGTCCAGCGGGTTGAGCCGGATGCCGCCGTCCAGGGCGGTCATCGGGTCGAGCCGGATGGGGGTTATCCCCAGCTCGCGCGCGATGAGGTTCCATTCGCCGACGCCGTCCTCGCCCTGGGCGTCGAGGACGACGACCTGCCGGTCGCGGAAGCGCAACTGGCGGAGCACATAGGTCTTCTCCAGCGCCGACTTGCCGTTGCCGGACTCGCCGAGGACCAGCCAGTGCGGCGCGGGCAGCTGCTGGCCGTACAGCTGGAAGGGGTCGTAGATGTACCCCTTGCCGCTGTAGACCTCGCGCCCGATGATCACGCCGGAGTCGCCCAGGCCCGGCGCGGCCGTCGGGAGATAGACGGCCTGCGCCTGGCCCGTGGAGGTGCGTACGGGCAGCCGGGTGGTCTCGACCTTGCCGAAGAGGAAGGAGGTGAAGGCGTTGGTGAGCGCGGAGAGCGGATCTCGCATGAGCAGGGCCCCTATCAGCTCTCGGCTAGCGGCGGATGCCGGTCGCGAACGGCAAGGTGTTGACGAAGGCCCGGTGGTGCTCGCGGTCGCACCACTCCAGTTTCAGGTACGACTTGCCGGCCGATGCGCGGATGGTGCGCTTGTCCCTCGCCAGGGCCTCGGGGGAGCGCGCCGACACCGTGATGTACCCGACGAGGTTGACGCCTGCCGCGCCGCTGGCGAGATCTTCACCCCGTTGGTCGAGGCGGCCGTGGGCGGCGATGTCGCGCGGGTCGACGGTGCGGTTCATCTTCGCCGCGCGCGAGGCCTCCGCCTCGTCGTTGGTCTTCTCGGTGAGCATGCGCTCGATGGCGACCTCGGTGGGTTCGAGGTCCATGCAGACCGCGACCGTACGGATCACGTCCGGGGTGTGGACGAGCAGGGGGGCGAGGAAGTTGACGCCCACGGGGGTCATCGGCCACTCCTTCACCCACGCCGTGGCGTGGCACCAGGGCGCGCGCGTGGAGGACTCGCGGGTCTTGGCCTGGAGGTAGGTGGGTTCGACCGCGTCCAGCTCGGCGGGCCAGGCGTTGCGCTTGGTCATGGCCTGGATGTGGTCGATGGGGTGGTCGGGGTCGTACATGGAGTGCACGAGCGAGGCGAGCCGGCCCTGTCCGAGGGGCTGGCGGACCCGGATGTCGGCCTCGGCGAGCCGGGCGCAGATGTCGGTGAGCTCGCGGGCCATGACGACGGCGAGCCCCGCGTCCCGGTCGAGCTTGCGGCCGGACTGGGGGCGGGCGGCGCGGGCCATGGCGTTCGCCTCGGCGGCGAGTTCGCGCGAGTACTGCATACAGGCGACGAGGTAGGCGCGGTGCTGCTCGCTGGAGGTCGACACCATGGACTGGAGCTGCTGGTAGGACTCCTGGAGCCACTCGGGAGCGTTGTGGTCGCCGCGCTGGGCAACGTCCTTGGCGTGCGCGTCCGGGTC
Source organism: Streptomyces sp. YS-3 (assembly GCF_045257485.1). Classification (NCBI taxonomy): domain Bacteria; kingdom Bacillati; phylum Actinomycetota; class Actinomycetes; order Kitasatosporales; family Streptomycetaceae; genus Streptomyces; species Streptomyces sp. YS-3. Next base: position 3,140 of record NZ_JBJHPC010000542.1, read on the forward strand.
GGCGGGCAGGGTGCGGGCGAGCATCTGGAGGCGGGTGACGAATCCGTCGCCGTTGGCCACGTGCTTGAGCAGGGTGCCGAACCGGTCGACCAGGGCCTCCTGGTCCTCGGAGTCGCGCAGGCCGACGCCCGGGCCCTCGATCTCGATGGCGGCGGTGACGGTCCGGCGGTCGGCGTGCAGCAGGACGGCGATCTCGTCCGGGCCGAAGGGCGCGGCGAGCCAGTTGATCCGGCCGATGCCGGGCGGCGGCCCGACCTCGACCTCGCGCCCGTCGCCGCGCACGCCCGCCTCCATGGCGCTGGAGCGGTAGGTGGTGCCGCGCCGCAGGGAGCGCTTGTAGCTGCGGTTGATCTCGAACCATTTGTAGAAGGTGCGGTGTTTGTACGGGAGGTACACGGCGGCGAGCGCCAGCATGGGGAAGCCCATGAGGAGCAGGATCCGCAGGGACAGGACGGGGACCAGCAGTCCGCACATCATGCCGAGGAACGCGCCGCCGATGATCAGCGCGATCTCGCCGGTCTCGCGGTTCTTGCCGACGATGGCCGACGGCCTGGCCCGGCCGATCAGATACGTGCGGCGGGGCGAGACCGGTTGGGACTGGGTCGTCAACGCCCTCCACCTCCTGTGCTGTTGTTGCCTTTGGTGCCGGTGTTGCGGCTGCTGTGCGGGGTGCCGCTGGTGGGTCCGGTGCCGCTACGGGGCGGGGGTGCGGCGGAGGGGACGGGTCCGCCGCCACCGCCGCCGGAGCCCCGGCTGCTGTGGGCGGCCACGCCCCCGGACATCGGGTTGGCGGGCCGGGCCTGGGCGCCGCCCCCCTGGTTGCCACGGCTGCTGTGGGTCTTGATGCCCTGGGAGACGAGGGCTGCCGGGGAGGAGATCACGGCGGCGGCCTGCGCCCCGTTGGTGGCCTGCTTGCGGTTGGTGCGGGCGGCGGCGATCTCGTCGCCGAAGCCCGGTACGAAGCGGTAGATCATCCCGGAGGCGAAGATGGCCAGCAGGATGATGGCGAGGCCGGAGACGACGGCCTGGAAGGAGTCCGGCCCCTTCCCCGCCGACAGCGCGCCCGCGAGGCTCAGGACGATCACGATGATGGGCTTCACCAGGATGACCGCGATCATGATCCCGGCCCAGCGGCGGACGTGGCCCCACATGTTCTTGTCGACGAGTCCCGAGTACACGACGACGCCGAGCAGCGCTCCCACGTACAGCAGGAGGGCGCGGATGTAGAGCTCCAGGAAGAGGATGCCGGCGGCGAGGATGGTGACCAGCGAGACGACGATCAGCATGATCGGTCCGCCGCCGATGTCCGTTCCCTTCTTCAGCGCGGCCGAGAACGAGCCGAAGAAGACGTCGGTCTGGTCGCCGGTGCCGGCGGCGATGACGTCGGTGACGGCGTCGGTGGCGTTGACGACGGTGTAGAGGATCAGCGGGGTGAAGGCGGACGCCAGCACGGTCAGCCAGAGGAACCCGACGGCCTCGGAGATCGCCGTGGTCAGCGGCACCCCTCGGATCGCCCGTTTGGTGACGGCGAGCAGCCACAGGACGAGCGTGAGGATGGTGGCGGCGGCGAAGACGACGGCGTAGCGGCCGAGGAAGGCGGGGTCGGTGAAGTCCACCTTGGCGGCGGTCTTCACGAACTTGGAGAGCGTGTCGACGACCCAGACGGCGGCGTCGGCGCAGCCCTTGGCGAGGGAGGTCAGGGGG
>NZ_JBJHPC010000543.1:0-4834 GCF_045257485.1 Streptomyces sp. YS-3
GTCGGGGGGTCCCGCGGCGCTGCCGACGTCGTGAAGGGATCACCGCGCGGAGCGGCGGGCCCATCCCCGTTTTTCGGCTGTCAGGGCAGGTCGCGACGGACGAGCGCCTGGGCGAAGGGTTCGCCGGTGGCCCGGGCGTAGGCCATCCGCTCACGCACCTCGCTGAGGGTGCGGGGGCGGTAACCGGGGCCGCCGCAGCAGCTCTTGTGGAAGCGCACACCGGCGTGCAGCAGCAGGGCGAGGGTGCGCCAGGCGGCGGTGTCCCGCCTCTTGGGCGCCGCGAAGGCGGAGCCGACGTGGATCAGTGGCCCGGCACAGCGTGGACAGACGCGGTCGTGACCCTGGGAGACGGGGTGGGGCTGCTTGTACGAGGCCCGGCAGGGCAGGCAAACGTACGAGGTCTTTCCATGGGCCATGCGGGAAGGGTAGGGCCGGCGCGGGGTGGGGCTCGACGGATTATCCCGGTGCCGGTGCCGGTGCCGGTGCCGGGCCGGCTGGCCGTTCGAGGGCACCAGGGCAGCATGTGACAGCTTCCCGCTGTCGGCGTGGATCCTCTGTGCCGGATGCGTGCTGCGATACCGGAGGCCCTGCCGCCCATGCGGACGAAAGGGCCTCCGGCCAGGTGTTTCCTAGTGCCCGGCAGGATTCGAAACGGCCACCCCCTTTGGGCGTTCGATCCGTCCGCGTTGGTTCGCCGCTGTACGTAGCGCTGTCAGCAGCTGGACACTGTTGCCGTTGGCGAGCGACCCACCCGAGGGGGCGTTGCCCCATAACCTGTGAAGTGACGAGTTGCACAGAGATGGGACAAGGCCGTGTCACCTGATGCCACCCCGGACCCGTACGTCGACCCGATTAGGTTCGGTCAGAGGATGCAGATCCTGCGCGAACATCGCGGCATGAGCCGGGTCGTTCTGGCCGGCCTTGTCGGTAAGTCGCCGTCATGGGTGAAGCGGGTCGAGAACGGGCAACTCCAGGCGCCCGGCATCGACACGGTGATGTTGATCGCGGAAGCCCTGCGCGTCCGGGACCTCGCCGACCTCACCGGCCGACCGGACATGTCCGTCGAGCTGTTCATTGGCCCCGGCCATCCGAGGCTCGCCGCTGTCCGAGCGGCTGTCGACTCCTACCCGCTGGCCACGAGTCGAGAGGCGCCATCCGCAGCGCACCTACGCGCCCGACTCGAACACGCGTGGGCAAGGCGACACGACGCGCCCAATCATCGTGAGGTCATCGGTGAGCTGCTGCCAGGACTGATCGAAGATGCGCAGCTGGCTGTGCGCCAGGCGCAGCAGCCCGCCGAGTGGCGCGCCGCGCAGGCCGTGCTCGCCGAGGTGTACTCACTGTCGCAGTTCTTCGTCGCCTACCAGCCCGACAACAGCCTGCTGTGGCGGGTCGCGGAGCGCGGCATGGTCGCAGCCCAGCAGAGCGACGATCCCCACGCGGTGGGCGTCGCCGCGTGGCTGATGGCGCAGGCTCACCGTGACTCCGGGCCGGGCCACTACGAGGCTGCCGATGCGGTCACCGTCGAGGCACTGCGATACCTGTCCCCTCTCCTGCCGGACGCCTCCGACCCCGTGTTGGCGATCGCTGGGGCGCTCACGTTCGAGGCTGGGTATACGGCGGCTCGCCGCGGCGACAAGGGCGTGGCGTGGGGGCACTGGGACAGGGCACGTGAGATGGCCGGACGGCTACCAGTCGGGTACTTCCATCCAGTGACGTCGTTCTCCCGCGCCATCATGGGGGCGCACGCGGTGACCGTGGCAGTCGAACTTCACGCCGGCCCGGAGTCGGTGAGGCAGGCCGGGCGCGCGGACAGCACGACGATTCCGTCTAGACCGCGCAGGGCCCGCCACCGAATCGAGGAGGCCCGCGGCTTCCGGCTCGACGGGCAGCCGGACGTGGCGATCGCGACTCTCGACAAGGCGTACGAAGCGGCGCCGGAGACGATCCGGTACAACGGCTACGCGAAGTCGATCATCCTTGAAGAGGTGGAATCGAAGGTCGCCGATCGGCGGCGCCGAGCGGCTGAGCTGGCCACGAAAATCGGTCTACTCGCTGCGTGAATAAGGGGGACACAATCCGTGTCCTCTGCTTCCGAGGGACGCCCCTACGGTCGGTGATGGAGGTCACATCCCACCGACGAGGGGCTTTCCCGTGTTCGCCATCCCGATCGGAACAGGCCGCGCCGACGTGAGCGTCAGCAGCGTCGCCCTGTACGCCTGCATCTCAGACGGCCGCGACCCCGACGCCGTGCTCGCCGCGCTGCGCAGGTACGCCATGGCACAGCAGTGGAGGGTAACGGCCGCCCTGTACGACATCGGGCCCCTGGACCGAGCGACCGACCAGCGGCCCGGCCTCGCCCGCACACTGAGGCTGATGGAAGACGGCCGCGTCGGCGGGGTCGTCACGCCCTCGGCGGCCCATCTAGCCGCCGCGCTCCCGCTCCGCAGCCGCGCCGCTGCCGCGTTCATCGCCTACGCCGAGGCGGCGGCTCAGGCCCCCAGCGAGGTGGTCCCGCAGTGATCGACCACGTCGCCCGCAACAGAGCCGCAGCCGTCTCCGACTGGCTCGGCGCCGCACACCCCAACCCGGGGCAGGCGAGGGCGGAATGGGGCGACCCACGCAAGGGGCATATCGCTCTGCTCCCCACCGGCCAGGTCTTCGACACGGTCCGCGTTGCCGCCAAAGTTGTGCACGCCGCAGCAGGCGCCCAGGACGAGGCCAGCGTGGCCGCGTTCCTCGGCGCCCTCCTCGACGGACCGGTCATCCACGACGCTTACTCCGCCACCGGCGCCAGCGTCTACTACTTCCTCGTACCGCTCGGATCCTGCGCCCACCACCTTGCCGACGACGCCCGCCTCCTGGCGCCAGGTACGTGGGTCGGCGTCCCGGAGCCGACACGCACGGCCCGCCCCGGCAGCTTCTGGATCCTCCCGCCCCGCCAGCGCGACGACCTGTGCATCCCCGGCTACGTCGACCAGCTCATCCGCGCCGGCCGCCGCGCCCTGGCCGCGCCCCCGCCGGAGGTGCCGGGCATGGACCGGATCGTGCACGAGTGCCGGGCGCTCATCGACCCCGCCCCCGACGCGGTGGCTGACCCGAGCTACGACGACGCCAACGCCCTGATCCTCCGCATGCGCGGCTACCTGCTCCAGCTCGTGGCCGCCGTCGAGGAGCACGCCGAGCGGCGACCGCCCACCGAGGTGCTCACCACGCGCGGCCGGTACCGGACCACCGAGGCGCGCCTGCTCCTCGAAGAGGCGCCGGACGCCTGCGTCGTGCCGCGGATGTATGAGCACGCACGCCGACAAGCCGCCTGCGCTCTGAACTTGGTCGACTGGCTGCGCGAGTGCAGCGGTCAGGCGACCGGGCAGTGAGTACGCCTGCGACACCATCAGGTGAACATCGCGTACGGGGCCCGCCCTCTGGCTGGCCGCCCGTAACCTGCTCCCGAGATGACGACCGACTTCGCCGACGAGGCACGCAGCCGCACCGCCCGCCTGCTCCGGATGGCCGCCACCACCGACGACCGAGTCCGAGACCAGATCGTCGAGTACGCGACGACCACACCGGACCCCCCGCCGCTCGGCCCGCACGGGATCCAGACCCGAGGGTGCGGCCGGTGCCGGCGCACCATGTGGGCGCAGCGCGACTACTGGGTCTGCGCGGCGTGCGGGCATGTGGAGGACTCGTAGTGGACTGCCCAGCGTGCCGTGTGCTGATGACCCATTCGCGGGATCGGCTGGGGGAGCGCTGGTTTTGTCCTCGCTGTCCGCGGTACGCCGGGCCGGGAGATGGGCCGAGGGAGATCGAACAGCACGAGCACGACCGCCTCGCCGCCATCGCACTGCTCGATGCGGTGCTGGACGAGGCGGCGCCGTGTCGTACGAGCGACCGGCGGATCCTCGATGAGATGGAGACCACGATGGGCCAGACGATCCAGACGCGTGGGTGCGGGAAGTGCGGCGGCACGATGTACCGCACGGTCGAGGTCGATGAGAACGGCCAGCCGACGAACGAGACGCAGTTCGTGTGCAGCAATCCCAGCTGCGGCGCCGTCGCCTGATGTGATGTTGTCTCGGTCGCTGCCAGTCGTCGACGGCGGCCGGGGCAGGGCTACAGCGCGACGAGCCCGGTGAGCGGTACGCCGATGGCGTCGGCGATGAGGATCAGGGAGTCGAGAAGGGGCGAGGCGTGGCCCTGCTCGATGCGGTTGTACGTCGCCCGGTCGATGCCGGTCCGTATGGCCACCTGCTCCTGCGTCAGCTCTCGGTGGAGCCGCGCGGCACCTGCCCACGCTCGCGGGCGCGTGATCAATTGTATGCAGGGCAAGCCCTGCATCGAGCTGTGGTCCAGACGTACTTGTGCCCTAAATCGAATCTGTGTTCCCATAACTGGCGGGTAGCCTGGCCCCCAAAATGTGCCGGGTGTCCGTAGGCACCTTCGAGCCCGGCACCGGTCGGCCCCCCGCCCCTCGTGAGCGGGGGCTGTTCCGCGTGCAGCCCACTCCCACCAGGGAAGTTCGCGTGATCGTTTAGGTGATATTTAGGAGATCGCCACGCGGGGGAGACCGATTCGAGGACGTGTCAGACCGTGCGCAGCCCGGGAACCACAGCAAAGGGCCAGGGCGGGAAACGTGTCCCGACCTGGCCCTTTGCCGCGAAGTGGCTGGTAGTGCTGGTGCCCCCGGCAGGATTCGAACCTGCGACACCCGCTTTAGGAGAGCGGTGCTCTATCCCCTGAGCTACGGAGGCGTACCCGGGTCGCCCGTCGTAGGCAGCCCAGGACAGGGTAGCGGATGGTGCCCCGGGTACGCCTCCGTAGCTCAGGGGAT
>NZ_JBJHPC010000544.1:0-4834 GCF_045257485.1 Streptomyces sp. YS-3
CCCCAACCCCCCGCCACTGCCAAGTCATCCTCGACCGGGGCCCGTTCACCCTCGACGGGGAGCGGCGGCTCCTGCGGGAGCACCGCATCGACGTGCTCGTCACCAAGGACAGCGGCGGCCCCGCCACCGCCGCCAAACTCACCGCCGCCCGCGAACTCGGGCTGCCGGTCGTCGTGGTGCGACGGCCCGAGCCGCCCGCCGGGGTGACCACCGCCCCGGACGTGCCGAGCGTCCTCGCGCTGCTCAGTCGCGCCGCAGCAGATACGTGTCCATGATCCAGCCCTTGCGCTCGCGCGCCCGCGCCCGCAGCTCCTCGATCCGGTCGGAGACCTCCGACAGGCGGCCCCGCACCAGGATCTCGTCCGGCGTGCCGACGTAGGCGCCCCAGTAGATGTACAGGTCCTGGTCGAGGTGGCGGGTGAAGGCCTGGCGCGCGTCCAGCATCACCACCACGTCGTCCACCCCCTCGGGCCAGCCCTCCGCGAGCCGCCGCCCGGTGGTGATCTGCACCGGCCGGGCCACCCGGTTCAGCCCCGTACGGTGCTTGGCCAGGAGCGCCGAGACGCTGCTGATGCCCGGCACCACCTCGTGGTCGAACTCCACCGTGCCCCGCTCCAGGATCTCCTCCAGGATGCCGAGCGTGGAGTCGTACAGCGCCGGATCGCCCCACACCAGGAACGCCCCGCACTCGTCCTCGGCGAGATCGTCCACGATGAACCGCTCGTAGAGGTCGGCCCGGCGGCGGCGCCAGTCGTCGACGGCGGGCGAGTAGTCCGATGTCTTGCGGTCGCGCTCGGGGTCGCGCGCCTCGACCAGCCGGTAGGGGCGCCCGGTGACATGTGCGTCGAGGATGTCCCTGCGCAGCCCGGTCAGATCGGACTTCTCCTCGCCCTTCTCCAGGATGAAGAAGGCATCCGCCTTGTTCAGCGCCTTGACGGCCTGGAGCGTCAGATGGTCGGGGTCGCCCGCCCCGATGCCGATCACATAGATCTTTCTCACGGCTCCGAGTCTGCCGCATCCCTTCCACGACGCGAACGGCGAGGCCTACCGGGACGACGGGGCACGGCCTATCCTCCGACCATGCGTGTCGCACTCTTCGTCACCTGCGTCAATGACGCGGTGTACCCGGCCACGGGCATCGCGACGGTGAGACTTCTCGAACGCCTGGGCGTGGAGGTCGACTTCCCGCCCGGCCAGACGTGCTGCGGGCAGGCCCAGTTCAATACCGGCTACCGCCGTGAGACCGAGCCGCTGGTGCGCCGGATGGGGGCCGTGTTCGAGGGATACGACCATGTGGTCACGCCCTCCGGCTCCTGCGCGGCCATGATCCGCGACAACTACCCGCGCCTCGCCCGCAGGGCCGCCGCCGAGGGCCGGGGCACCGAGCTCGGCGCCATCGCCGAGTCGCTGGTCCCGAGGGTGTACGAGCTGTCCGAGTTCCTGGTCGACGTCCTCGGTGTCACGGATGTCGGCGCGTACTTCCCGTACACCGTCACCTATCACCCCTCTTGTCATGGTCTGCGCATGCTGGGGCTCGGTGACCGGCCACGGCGGCTCCTGGAGGCCGTCAAAGGGCTGGAACTGCGGGAACTGCCCGGCGCCGAGGAGTGCTGCGGCTTCGGCGGCACCTTCGCCCTGAAGAACCCGGACGTCTCGACGGCCATGGGTACCGACAAGGCGGACAGCGCGCTCACCACCGGTGCCGAGGTGCTCTGCGGCGCCGACAGCTCCTGTCTGATGCATCTGGACGGCATCCTGCGCCGCCGGGGCGACCCCCTGCGGGCCGTGCACCTCGCCGAGATCCTGGCCAGTACGGAAGCGGAGCCCCACGTATGAGCGGCACCTTCGTCGGTATGCCCGCCTTCCCGGAGGCGGCCAGGGGCGCGGTCCAGGACGCCACCCTGCGCGCCAACCTCCGCCACGCCACCCACACCATCCGCGACAAACGCGCCACCGCCGTCGCCGAGCTCGCCGACTGGCCGGAGCTGCGCGAGGCGGGCAAGCAGATCAAGGACCACACCCTGCGCCATCTCGACCGGTATCTGGTGATGCTGGAGGAGTCGGTCGTACGCGCGGGAGGCACCGTCCACTGGGCGGCCGACGCCGACGAGGCCAACCGCATCGTCGCGGACCTGGTCAAGGCCACCGGCGAGCACGAGGTCGTCAAGGTCAAGTCGATGGCCACGCAGGAGATCGGCCTCAACGAGGCGCTGGCCGCCGAGGGCATCTCCGCGTACGAGACCGACCTCGCCGAGCTGATCGTGCAGCTCGGCCACGACCGGCCGTCCCACATCCTCGTCCCCGCCATCCACCGCAACCGGGGCGAGATCCGCGACATCTTCCGGGAGGAGATGGGGAATTGGGGCCGCCCCGCCCCGGACGGCCTGGGCGACAGCCCCGCCGAGCTGGCCGAGGCGGCCAGGCTGCATCTGCGGGAGAAGTTCCTGCGCGCCAAGGTCGGGATCTCCGGCGCGAACTTCATGGTGGCCGAGACCGGCACCCTCGTCGTCCTGGAGTCCGAGGGCAACGGCCGGATGTGCCTCACCCTGCCCGAGACGCTGATCTCCGTCGTCGGCATCGAGAAGGTGATCCCCACCTGGCAGGACCTGGAGGTCTTCCTCCAGACACTGCCGCGCTCCTCCACGGCCGAGCGGATGAACCCGTACACCACCATGTGGACGGGCACCACCGACGGCGACGGCCCCTCCGCCTTCCACCTCGTCCTGCTGGACAACGGCCGCACCGACACCCTCGCCGACGAGGTGGGCCGCCAGGCGCTGCGCTGCATCCGCTGCTCCGCCTGCCTCAACGTCTGCCCGGTGTACGAACGGGCCGGCGGCCATGCCTACGGCTCGGTCTACCCCGGCCCCATCGGCGCCATCCTCAGCCCCCAACTGCGCGGCACCGCGAGCGAGATCGACGCCTCGCTGCCGTACGCCTCCTCCCTCTGCGGGGCGTGCTACGAGGTGTGCCCGGTCGCCATCGACATCCCCGAGGTGCTGGTGCATCTGCGCGAGCGCGTCGCGGACCGGGGCGGCCGGGGCCACCGGCTGGAGAAGGCGGCGATGAAGGCGGCGAGTTGGGCGATGGACCGGCCGGCGGTGCTGGCGGCGGCCGAGCGGGCGGCGACCCGGACCCGGCGGATGCACCCGGCCAACCCGCCCGGCGCCGGAGCGTGGACGGCCGGCCGCGCCCTGCCCCAACTGCCGCCGGAACCGTTCCGCGACTGGTGGAAGAAGAGGGACCGATGAACTCCCGCGACCGCATCCTGGCCCGCGTCCGCACGGCCGTGGCCGACGCCCGCGAGGCACCGGAGCCCGCCCGCGACTACCTCACCAGCCACACCCCGGACGACCCCGGCGCCCTCGTCGACCTGCTGCACGAGAACCTGGCCGACTACCGGGCGCTCGTCCACCGCACGGACACCGAGAACCTGCCGGCGCTGCTGGCCCGGCTGCTCGCCGGACGCGGCGCGGCGACGGTCCTGGCGCCGCCCGGGCTGCCCCCGCGCTGGCTGAGCGCCGCCGACGCCGWACAGGTGCCGGACCGGGCCGCGTCCACCCCGGCCGAACTCGACGCGGTGGACAGCGTGGTGACCGGCTGCGCCCTCGCCGTCGCCGAGACCGGCACCCTCGTCCTGGACGGCGGCCCGGACCAGGGCCGGCGCCGGATCACGCTCGTCCCGGACCACCACATCTGCGTCGTCCGCGTGCCCGACCAGGTGGTGGCGTCCGTTCCGCAGGCCCTGGCGCGGCTCACCCCGACCCGCCCGCTGACCTGGATCTCGGGACCGTCCGCGACGAGCGACATCGAGCTGGACCGGGTGGAGGGCGTACACGGCCCGCGCACGCTGGAAGTGGTACTGGTCGGCGCCTGAGGCAGCCGGGCTCCCAGGGGCCGCCGTCAGCGGATGAGCCGGGGCGCCTCGGCCGCCGCGTCCACCGGCCCGGGCAGCCGGTCCGCGAGCGCCCGGGCCCACGCCATGAGCCCGGCCGGATCGATCCCGTACAGCGGTGTCCCCGTATACCGCCCCAGCGAGTCCGCGCCCCGCGCGAGCAGCGCGGCGCCGCCCTTGGCGTTGCCGCGCGCGGCGTGCGTGAGCCCCACGGCGAGCTGGGCGAGCCCCCGCCACAACTCGCGCTCGCTCTCCGGCCCCGACTTCCAGGCGTCCTCGAACACCTCGTGCGCGTGGAACGGCATCCCCGCGTCGAGCAGCCGCTGCGCCTCCCGCACGGTCTCGTCCGGCGTGCGCACCACCCCCTCCGCCAGCCGCTCCACTCCGGGTGAGCCGTACGGCAGGGGCCGCCCCAGTCCGTCCCTGGGCCGCGCGTTGCGCGCCCGCCCCTCGGCGTCCCGGTCCCGGCGCGAAGAAGTCTCCATACGCCCATTGTCCCCTCCGTCGCTCCCCGTACCGGAACACCGCCCTGAGTGAGGTATGGTTCTCATGCACGACCGGCCAGGGGAAACCCCAGGTCAGACGGGCACCGGGACGTGGCGCAGCTTGGTAGCGCACTTGACTGGGGGTCAAGGGGTCGCAGGTTCAAATCCTGTCGTCCCGACTTGCGTGGACGCGAGTCAGAGGCCGTATCGGAAACTTCCGATACGGCCTCGGTGTTTTTTCGGGACCGGTCGACCGCGGGCTGCCCCCGGCTCAGCGGGGGGAGCTGACCTGGCCCAGGAACAGCCCGCGTTGCCGACGACCATGGTGCCGACGCCGTGCCGGGTCCCGGGCACGGTGGTCACAACGTATCGCCGGGAGTTCCGCCGGCTCATCCGGAATGCGTGGCCGTTTTCCGCAGCCGGGGGAGGGGTCAGGGGGCGCCCAGGGTCTGGG
>NZ_JBJHPC010000545.1:0-4824 GCF_045257485.1 Streptomyces sp. YS-3
GTCCTGGGGGCGGGCGCGGCCCGGGCCTAAGGTGCGCGTACGGCGGGGACCCTGTCCAACGGGGCCCCCACACCGCGCTCACCCCGCCCCCCGAAACCGGATTTCGTCTCCGGCCGCCGGTGGGCTAAAGTAAACGACGTCGCCGCGACAACCGGTGACATCGGGGTGTAGCGCAGCTTGGCAGCGCGCTTCGTTCGGGACGAAGAGGTCGTGGGTTCAAATCCCGCCACCCCGACAGCTAAGTACATGGTCAGAGGCCCTTTCCCTTCGGGGAGAGGGCCTCTGTCTGTTGCTGCGTGACTACCGCCTCGGAGGCGGCGGGGGTGCCGGAGATCCCGTTCATGGCGGTGGCTCCGGTCTGGATCACCGGGCGGATCTGCTTGCGGTAGACCTCCTCCGTCACAGCCGCGCTGGAGTGGCCGACCCGCTGGGAGATCTCTTCGAGCGGGATGCCTGCCCGGATCGGACAAGATCGAGACGAAGGACGCTCGGGTCTCTCGGGTGGCCTACTCGTGAGGCTTGAGCTCGATGCCGGGCAGCTGCGCGGCCCCGGCGAGAACCCTGCGGAACTCGCGCCGGACGTTCGCAGCGTCCAGGTCGATCCCCACGGCCGACGTGAAGACGAGTCCTCTCTCCTGCCAACTGACCAGCAGCCGCGACACGCTGTCAGCCTGAAGCTTCTACTGGACCCTCACGCGTCGATAGCTCGGCCGGACAGTGCAAGTGTGCAGTTCCTGGTATCCGTATCGCCGGAGCTCCGAACCGAGCGTCCCCGTTTGGGTCCCGCGTTGAGCAAGACCAGAGGACACTCGGACACATCAGCGGGCATGCCAAGGCTGCCCAAGTCGCTAGCAAGCGTATGACCCCCCGATCATGATCAACCCAAAACCGGGCATGACACCGGCCAAGGCCGCACAGCTGGCCTCGTCAACTTCCGTCCAGCTTCGGGAAATTACACAAATCGAGGACCTGGGCCGAACCAGGCTCTACGGTTGTCCGCGAGTGGTCGAAGGAGTCCAGTGGGAGCGAGGGCGCAGAGTGTCTACCAGACCAGATCAAGACCCCCTCTTCGACGAAGACGAGCAGGACGTCACCGCGGAACAGGCCGAGCCGCTCGAGGTCCCGATCGAGGAGCGTCGGCTAGTAACACAACCGTACGACCTGTCACTTGCAACGTTGGTGGACGACATCCATCGAGAGCGCCTTCTACTCAGCATCGAGTATCAGCGCAAGTATGTGTGGGACAGGGCGAAGGCTAGTCGGCTAATTGAGAGCTTCCTTCTTAATATCCCCGTCCCAGTCTGTTATTTTGCCGAGAATGAGGACGGGTCGTATGAAGTAATCGACGGCCTGCAGCGCATTCAAACCATCAAAGATTTTCTTACCGGCGAGTTCGCCCTCAGGGGAGTATCAGTAGTCAGCGAATTCGAGGGAATGTTCTACGAAGATCTTCCACTCAAGGAACAAAGGCGCCTCGGAAACCGGACCGTCCGATGCATCGTCATTACCGACGATTCCCACCCCGATATTAAATTTGACGTTTTCGAGCGCCTGAACACAGGTTCCGCCATGCTCGCCGCCCAGGAGCTGAGGAACTGCATTTACCGCGGACCCCTAAATTTCTTTCTAAAGGATCTGGCAGAGGAGCCGAGGTTTGCCCGCATCCTTGGCGGCCTCAAGAATAGCCGAATGGCTTACGAGGAGCTGGCTCTTCGATTCTTCTCTCTGCACGAAGACTTGGGCGGGTACCGTCCGCCATTGCGGCAGCTTCTCAATACATACATGCGCAAACATCGCAAAGGCGCACCAGACGCTGAGCCAATCCGCATCTTCCTGGAAACTTGTGATGCAGTTTCGAGCATCTTCGGATCGTCTGCCTTCAGATTGTCCAAAGATGGAAAACTGGGTGCTTTCAATAAGGCGCTATTTGATGCGATTATGCTGCCCCTCGCTTTTTCTGACAGGGGCTCCGCTGTCAGTAAGTCCGAGCAAGTTCGCGAGTTGCGAGAAGAGCTTCTCGACAGGGAAAGCTTCCAGACGGCCATCGGCAGGGCGACGGCCGACCGGAGTCGGATGCACGGGCGCGTGGGGTCTTTCGCTGCCGGACTTGTAAAATTGGGAGTACGTTGCGACCTCCCCTCACTTCCCGAATAGCGAGGGACCAGTGGCCGCTTCCGACCTTGAGTCCCTATCCGAGTTCAATGACAGCCTGCGAGAGGTCGAAACTCTTCTTGCGATTGTCCCACTCCAGCCGCTCGGGGTTGGCGGAGTCGCGGCCCAGGCGCATGACAGAGAGCTCGCCAATGCAGTTACGCGATCCTCCATCGTGATGCTGGTTTCACATTTTGAGGGGTTTGTGAAATCAGCACTTACGGAGCTGATAGATGAGATCTGCGAAGCGAAACCACCCACTCGGAGAATCCCGGAGGGTCTGCTCGAGTTGCATACCCGAGGTCGTATAGAGGAGATCTTTGGCACGGAAGGCCCTGAGCGAATCCACAAGACGCGGAGGCTATTTTCCGCCTACGCCTCGCTCTGGGATGCTGACCGTACGGTTAACCCGCAGGTGCTTTCTGCCAAGATCCTCACTCGCCAGTTCACCAACGCCAAGCCCGAAATCCTGGAGAGCGTATTCGGTATACTTGACGTCACCGATGTGATTTCCCAGATCGAGGTTCACGTGAATCGTGAGATCGCGGCCCGGGGTGACGAGGCGACGCGTGTCAGGGTCGAGGCAAAACTGAGAGAGATCGTAAACAGGAGGAACAAGATTGCACACGGAGATAGGACGGAAAAACCTACCCCCATTGAAGTACTAAATTATATAACCTTCCTGAAAGATGTCGCCAATTGCCTGGCTGGCGTAATTAAAAGCCGAATACTTCACTGCTGTTCTCTGAGGTGATTGGGTTTCGGCACACCGTGGATATCTGCCAGACGGAGATCAGGGCACTCCATCTGCCGATGTCGAGCACGTGGCTCATCACGATCGTCGCACGCGTCCTCCGCGATGTCGGGTCCACGCGCCCAGCCCCTGCAGGGGTGTCCTGAGCGCGGCTGCGCCTAGCGCCCTCTCGGGAGATCGGAATGACTGAGACAAGTGGCCCTGCCCCGCCTTGCGAGAGCTAGCTATGCGGCTCCCGCCGACTCGCCAGCTGAACATCAGGGCAAGGACTTGAGGTAAAGGTTTTGCGCAGGGCGGCGCTGGCGGTGGTATCGCGCATTCGGACCGGCAAGCAGGGGCAGCCCCGTGCCTGCGCGGCCACCACCCGGCACGGAGCTCCTCCCGCCGTCATGTCGGCGCGGGACGAGAGTCCCAGCAGGCAGGCACCGCGGCATCGGGGCACTGCGCCCTTGCTACCGAAGAGGCACTGTGACGCCGAAGGGGCGAGGCGCTGGGCGAGGAGGTGCCGCCCACGCATCGTCTTCTTCCGGGGCATCACTACGATCACCGTCATGGACTGGCTGGAGCGGGCCGCGAAGCTCAGGCAGTGGAATCGCGGTGGGGTGCGCGCGCCGCACAAGCCGTTGTTGCTGCTGTACGCGCTGGGGCGTTTTCAGGCCGATGCCGCGGACGAGTTGCCGTACAGCGCGGTGGAGGGGGATCTGAAGCGGTTGCTCGCGGAGTACGGTCCGCCGCGTGGGACCACGCCCGCCTACCCCTTTCACCACTTGGTCAGCGACGGGGTGTGGGAAGTGCGGACCCAGCGCGGCGTCGGCAGTCCTGGCACCGGGGTGCGGGACCTGCGGGCCCGTGGGGCCATCGGGCGGCTCGCGCCGGATCTTCAGGCCGCGCTCCGTCGGGAGCCCTCGCTGCTCGGCCGCATGGCACGGGTCCTGCTCGATCTGCACTTTCCGGCGTCGCTGCACCAGGACCTGTGCGACGCCGTGGGCCTGGAATTGAAGCTGGCCGAGACCGGTGATTTGGGCTCGGCCGGGAGGCGGCAGCGGGACCGGCGGATGCGGGAGATGGTGCTGACCGCGTACGAGTACCAGTGCGCCTTCTGTGGCTACGACGGGATGATCGGCGCCGTGCCCGTCGGGCTGGAGGCCGCGCATGTGCGCTGGTGGGCCTTCGAAGGCCCGGACGACGTCGACAACGGGCTGTGCCTGTGCTCGCTGCACCACAAGCTCTTCGACAAGGGCGTCCTCGGCCTGGACGACGGCCACCGCGTCCAGGTCTCGCAGCAGTTCGTCGGCCGCAGCCGCGCCGCCCGCGAGCATGTCACCGCCCTCGCCGGCCGACCGCTCACGGGACCGCAGCCCGGCGCACTGCCCGTCGCGGCGCGGCACCGCTCCTGGCACACCCGCCAGGTCTTCCGGGGCAGCCCGCGCCCCGGTTCGGGGGCGCTGTCCGGGGAACCTTCGCGCACGCCCGCCCGTTGAACCCTTCGCAACCCCCTACCGCACCGGCCGCGACGCCTCCACCTCGATTCCCTTCACCATCATCCGGTCGTCGTACGCCACCCGTACGAACTGGCCGTCCCGGAACGCGCTCAGGACCCGCTCGATCACGAACTGGCTGGGGTGCGGCAGGCGTACCTCGCGGCCGTTGACCCTCAGCGTCATCGCCGCCTCGATCCCCGGGAATGCGGCGATCGGCGCCTGTACCGCGGTGGCGTACGCCACGGAGTACTCGGGGGCTGTGGGGACTTGGGGTGCGGGTGTGGGTGCGGGTTGTGGCGGCTGCGGCTCACCGCCCGGCTGCCGCTGGAGCAGTGACTGGAACGGCTGCTGCCGGCCCAGTTGGTTCAACTGGTGCAGCTGGTGAAGTTGGTGCAGCTGTTGCTGGAGGTGTGGCCGGGCGGTGAGCCGCAGCCGCCA
>NZ_JBJHPC010000546.1:0-4813 GCF_045257485.1 Streptomyces sp. YS-3
GCCGGGGGCTCAGGCGGTGGGGCGCTCAGGTGCCTGCCAGCGGCATCGCCGCCGACACCAGGGTGCCGTCCGAGGCCGCCTTCTCCAGGGCGTCGCGCAGCAGGTCCTCGCGGGGCTGCTGGCCGATGGAGCCGACCGGGGCCGCGAAGACCAGGACGCGCTGGGTGCGGTTGGCGGCGGCGCGCCAGCCGTCCGTGACCTGGAGCGGCTGGTGGGCCTGCCACCACGACACCGGGCTGCCACCGCCTCCCGTGCCGGGCTGGAGGATCGCGTGCAGCTGGCCCATGGCGAGCAGCACCGACCAGCCGGCCAGCACCGAGGGCATCCGGCCGACCTCGGTGACCGGCACGAAGCCCTGCTCGATCAGGAGTGGAAGGAACTCGTCCATGGTGCCGGCCGAGCCGGGACGGGCGATCGGGGCGGTGGGCTCCACGACGAGCGCCGGGTGCAGCGCGCCCTCGATCAGGATCAGGCCGCTGGTGATGCCGAGGACGGCCTGCTGGGGCGCCCGGCCCCCGAACTCGTCGCCGGTGATGGACCGGACGGCGCCCTGCAGCTGCTCCTCGGAGACCTGGACGACCTGGGAGGGGATGCAGGAGGCGTGGGCGAAGGCGAGGACCGCGGTCTCCTCACCGACGAAGAGCACGGTGCTGGTGGCCTCGTGCTCGGAGTCGCCCGGGGTGCGGCAGGAGGTGCAGTCGTAGCTGCCCGGGGCGTTCTCGCCGGCGAGCAGCCGGTCGGCTTCTTCGTCGCCGATCTCGGCGCGGACGTCCTCGCTGACGTCGAGCATGCGCGGCACGGGTGGCTCCTACTGGATGCGTGCGCCGGGTGGTTCCCGGCTCCTGAAAGAACAACGGCGGATCTGTGGCAGGGGTCACGCCCCAGGGCGAACAGAATCGAACCACCGCGCGCGGAGGGTGAACGTACCCCCGGAACCCCTCACTCCCAGTCAACCTCTGGTGGGCGCAAGGGAGTTGGCACGGTGAACTGAGTCACAGGCCGGGCGGGCAGCGGGTCGACAAATCCTGAAATCCCCCAATCAAGTGGGTGTCCGGAAATAGCCGTTACCGAGGGTAATAGCCAACTGGCCTGGAGCGACAGGGCATTGGTTGATACCAGCCCGGCCCGGTCCCTAGATTCCAACGCCGTGTGCACCGAGCACCGCCCGGGCAGCCCGCCCCGTACGGCCGCACGACGTCACGACGCGTACGACCGCACCACAGGCACGAGCACGACCCCGGCGGGCGGGGCGGCACGGAACGGGACGCCGGACGCGTCACGGCCGTACCGCCTGGGAGTCCCGGGTCCTTCGGAAGAGGGACTTCATGTCTGTTGGTACCAGTCGTTCCAGCTCCAGGCGCGGACGCGGCACGGTCGCGGCGATCGGGGTCGCCGTGATGGCGGCGCCGCTGGCGCTGCTCACCGTCTCGGCCGGTCCGGCCGGCGCGGCGGACGGTGCGGTGTGGGACCGCATCGCCCAGTGCGAGAGCGGCGGAAACTGGCACATCAACACCGGCAACGGCTACTACGGCGGACTCCAGTTCTCCGCCGGTTCCTGGCGGGCCTACGGCGGCGGGGCGTACGCGTCCACCGCCGACCGGGCCGGCCGGGCGCAGCAGATCGCCGTCGCCACCCGGCTCCAGCGGGCCCAGGGCTGGGGCGCGTGGCCCGTGTGCGCCGCGCGGGCGGGGGCTTACGGGGAGGCGCCCTCGGCGCCGAAACCGCCGGGCCACAAGGCGAAGCCCAAGGCGGACCCCAAGCGGACCGCGCGCGCGGCGCAGCCGAAGCGGGAGGCGAACCGGGAGGCCAACCGGGCGGGAACCGGCCGCGTCGAGGCGAAGGCCGCACCGGCGAAGGCGCCCGAGCGCCCGCCGGTCCAGACGGGCCGCGGCTCGCGCGGCGGCGACTACACCGTCCGCGAGGGGGACACCCTGTCCGCCATCGCCGGGGCGCACGGTACGACGTGGGAAAGGGTGTACGCGGCCAACAAGGCCGTCATCGGCGGCGATCCGGACCTGATCCTGCCCGGCGAGCGGCTCACCCTGTAGGCCGTACGGCCACCGCACACGAGGCACCACCGCCCCGCCCGGCGCCACGACCGGTCGGGGCGCGTGCGTGAGCGGCCCGGGCCCGCCACGGCGTCCGGGCCGCCGCTCCCGGCCTACCGGCCGGGCGAGTCCGTCTCCGCGGTCTCCGGCGAGGGGCTCTCCGCGGTCTCGTTCGCGGTCTCCGGCACGGTCTTCTTCGGCCGGTCCGGCAGCAGGTCGTCGCGGAACGGCGCGAACTCCGGGTGGTGCAGGTCGAAGGCGGGCGACTCGGTGCGGATGCGGGGGATGGTCACGAAGTTGTGGCGCGGCGGCGGGCAGGAGGTCGCCCATTCGAGGGAGCGCCCGAACCCCCAGGGGTCGTCGACCTCCACCTTCGGGGCGTACTTCGCGGTCTTCCAGACGTTGTAGAGGAACGGCAGCGTCGACATGCCGAGCAGGAAGGCGCCGATGGAGGAGACCGTGTTGAGCGCGGTGAAGCCGTCAGCGGCCAGATAGTCGGCGTAACGGCGGGGCATGCCTTCGGCGCCCAGCCAGTGCTGGACCAGGAACGTGGTGTGGAAGCCCACGAAGAGCGTCCAGAAGTGGATCTTCCCGAGCCGTTCGTCCAGCATCCTGCCGGTGAACTTGGGCCACCAGAAGTAGAAGCCGCCGAAGGTGGCGAACACGACCGTGCCGAAGACGACGTAGTGGAAGTGGGCCACCACGAAGTACGAGTCGGTGACGTGGAAGTCGAGCGGCGGCGAGGCGAGGATGACGCCGGTGAGCCCGCCGAACAGGAAGCTGATCAGGAAGCCCACGGCCCAGAGCATCGGTGTCTCGAAGCTGAGCGAGCCGCGCAGCATCGTGCCCGTCCAGTTGAAGAACTTCACCCCGGTCGGCACCGCGATCAGGAACGACATGAAGGAGAAGAACGGCAGGAGCACCGCGCCGGTGGCGAACATGTGGTGCGCCCACACCACGACCGACAGTCCGGTGATGCACATGGTGGCGCCCACCAGGGTGGTGTAGCCGAAGATCGGCTTGCGGGCGAAGATCGGGATGATCTCGGTGATGATCCCGAAGAACGGCAGCGCGATGATGTAGACCTCGGGATGCCCGAAGAACCAGAAGAGGTGCTGCCACAGCAGCGCGCCTCCCCACTGCGGCTCGAAGACCACCGACCCGAACCTGCGGTCCGCCTCCAGGACGAGCAGGGCCGCCGCGAGCACCGGGAAGGCGAGCAGCACCAGGATCGAGGTGAACAGCACGTTCCAGGTGAAGATGGGCATCCGGAACATGGTCATCCCGGGCGCGCGCATCCCGATGATGGTGGTCAGGAAGTTCACCGCGCCCAGGATCGTCCCGAACCCCGAGAGCGCCAGCCCCATGATCCACAGATCGGCGCCGACGCCCGGGGAGCGGGTGGCGGAGTTGAGCGGCGCGTAGGCGAACCAGCCGAAGGCCGCGGGTCCGCCCGGGACGAGCAGCGAGCCCAGCACGATGAGCCCGCCGAAGAGGAACAGCCAGTACGCCAGCATGTTGAGCCGGGGGAACGCCACGTCGGGCGCGCCTATCTGGAGCGGCATGATCTCGTTGGCGAAGCCCGCGAAGGTGGGGGTGGCGAAGAGCAGCAGCATGATCGTGCCGTGCATGGTGAACATCTGGTTGAAGGTGTTGTTCGACATGACCTGGAGCCCGGGGCGGGCCAGCTCGGCGCGCATCAGCATGGCCATCAGCCCGGCGATCAGGAAGAAGCCGAACGACGTGATCAGGTAGAGGTGTCCGATCTTCTTGTGGTCCGTGGTGGTCAGCCAGTCCACGATCACCCGGCCCGCCGGCCGGGTCTCGCGATGTCCCGTGTCCGCGGTCGCCGTCTCGGTACCCATCGCCGCCCCCACTAGGTGTCAGGCATCAGGCCGGTAGCCATGATGCTCGCGCGCGTGCCCGTCCGACAGGGCGCGTGCGCGGCCGGATAGGCGCATACGAGCCAACGCGCCGGGCGGCGTCCGACGGCGAACGACATCGTCCCGTCGGTGCGGATCGTGTAAGGATGCGGTGAATTCCCCATGGCCCGTCAATTCCCGGCGCGGGGGGCCTGGAGGGAAATTCGGAGGGGTGTTCCCGGKCGRTCGGCSGGGAAATTCCGTAAGGGGTCCGAACGGACGGGCGAGGGCTGAGTGATTTCCCGGCCGATCGACCGGAACTCCCCGTACGAGTGACCAGGTTCGAGGCAAACGCGGCCCAAGATCCTGTGACACAAGTGTGACCGGCGGGGGACGTGGTGCGGACAGCGGCAGGGCAGGGGGCTCCGCTTCCGCCTCCGTCCCGGTGCGCCTACGGTGGTGGGCATGGCACCCGTACCGACTCCCTCCGGACATCCCGACGACGCTCCCGAGGCCTATGTGGGCCTGGCCGGCGAGGCCGCCGAGCGGCTGGCACGCGCGCGTGGCTGGACCACCGTCAGGTCGCTCCCGCCCGGCTCGATCATCACGATGGAGTACCTGGAGGGGCGGCTGAACTTCGAGGTGGCGGACGGCACGGTGATCCGCTGCTGGCGGGGCTGAGCGGCTCCTCCCACGGACGGCGAAGGCCCCGGCGCTCCTTTGCGGGAGTGCCGGGGCCTTCGCCGTGCGGGTGGGTGGTGCGTACCGTCCCCGCCGCTCGTCCCGCGCCGTCAGCCGCCCAGCGGGCGGGCCGGGGCCGGGCGCGGGGCGCGCTCGACGTGCTGCGGGCGCCGGCCGGCCGCCGGGGGCACCGGCGGGCGCTCGGGACGGGGGCCGTTGTGC
>NZ_JBJHPC010000547.1:0-4801 GCF_045257485.1 Streptomyces sp. YS-3
GCGGCCGGGGCGGTGACATCGACTGGGTGGGCTACGACGAGTTGACCCCGCTGGACACGGCCGTCCGCGCCGGACACGGCGAAGTCGCCGGGTGGCTGCGGGGGTTGGGGGCGCGGTCCGCGAAGGAGCGGGCGTAGACGGGAGGCTCCGGGGCCAGGGGCACCCGGCGGGCGGACGTGCGGCGCCGGTTCACGTCCGGCCGCGGGTCTCGATGGCGTACAGCCTGCCGCTCGCGTTGGCGGCGTACACCACGCCGTTCGACACCACCGGAGCCGGCAGGATGCCGAGGGCGGTGGGGACCCGCCACCGCTCGGCCCCGGTGCCGGCGGACAGGGCGTACAGATGACCGTCCGCGCCGCCGACGTACACGGTCCCGTCGGACAGGGCGGGTGGGGACTGCGCCAGCATGCGCTTGGCGGACTTCCACCGGACCTCCCCGGTCGCCGCGTCGATGCCGTGCAGCACGCCCGTGTCGTCGCTGACGCAGACCAGGCCGTCGGCCGCGACCGGTGACGTGCGCACGCCGCTGTCCGTCGGGGTGCGCCATCTGAGCTGCCCCGTCAGGGCGTCGATCGCGGACACATGTCCCCGGCCGCTGCCCACGTACAGGACCCAGCCGGACAGGGCGGACCGGGACGCGACGGGGGCCGGGACCGGGGTGCGCCACTTCCGTCTGCGGTTCGCCGCGTGGACGCCGTACACGGCCCGGTCGGTCGCGGTCCACACCAGGCCGCCCGCCGCCGCCACCCAGCGGAAGGGCGCTATCCGGGGGCAGAACGTCCAGATCTTCCCGCCCGTGGCGAGGTTCAGGGCGTACACGCTGTTGGAGTGGGCGAGGTAAACGGCTCCGCCGTCCGTCGCGGGGAGCGGATTATCCCGGGGGCTTCCGCGCACCTCGAACTGCCAGCGCGGGGTGCCGGTACGGGCGTCGAGCAGATGGAAGCACGAACCCGCCGTGATGCCCACGGTCTCCTCCCCCACGGCCAGCACCGTGTGGACGGGCTTCCCGGCGTCGAAGCGCCACCGGGCCCGCCCGGTGGCGGTCTCCACCGCGTGCACCCGTCCGAAGTCGTCGCCGACGCAGACGAGGCCGTTGATGACGGCGAGGGAGGCGTGCACGGCCGCTTCGGCGGCGAAGGACCAGCTGAGGGTGCCCGGTACCGGGTCCGGAGCAGAAGCCGGGGCCAGGGCCGAGTCCGGGGCCGGGGCCGTGGGTGCCGGGGCGTCCGTGCCGAGGAGGGTCCCGAATCGGAGGGCCGCCGCGGCCGACACACTGCGGCTGTCGTCGTCCAGCAGGCGCCGCATCTCCGGCGCGACGCGCTCGCGTACGGTCGCGTTGCCGACCTGGTAGCGATGGGCGAGGCCCTCGATCGCGCCCAGCCGGTCGGCGGGGACCGGACTGTCGAGCGCGTGGCGAAGGTGCTCGGGCAGCCGCCAGTTGACGTTGCGGGCGACGACGATGCGGCCCTCGACGTTCTCCTGCTTCTTCGGGCGCTGCTGCGGCATCTCCGCGACGACCCTGTCGTGGACGTACGCGTACAGCTCGTCCAGGGTGATGTTCCCGTCGCCGTCGAGGTCGGCGCTGCCGTCGCGCAGTCCGGACACGAGGTGGCGGGTGAACACCGACTGCGGGGCGCCGCCGTGCAGGTCGTCGCCCTCGAAGGAGTACTGGGTGGCGTCGGAGGCGGTCAGGACGCTGCGGCCGGTGCCCCGGAAGCGTTCCAGGGTGTGCATGTCGGTGTCGCCCTTGGCCAGACGCCCGGCCGGGAAGGCGCCGCTGTAGCAGCAGTCGAGGATCAGTACCTGCTGCCGGGAGGCGCAGCCCGTCATGGCGCGGTCGATCTGCTCGGCCGGCAGCGAGGTGAACGCCAGATTGTCGCGGCGGGTGTTGCCCATCGCCAGGTGCAGCCGCCCCTCGTCGTCCTTGAGGCCGTGCCCGGTGAAGTACAGCAGCGTCAGGTCGTCGCGCCGCCGGTCACGGAACAGGTCGCCGATGGCCTCGCCCACCCGGTGGTGGGGTTCGTTGACGAGCGTGGTGACCTCGAAGTCCGCGATCTCCGGGTCCCGCAGCACGGCCGCCAGGGACTCGGCGTCATGGGCCGGCGCCGTGAGGCGGCGCAGCCCCGCGTCCTGGTACTCGTACGTCGCGACCAGCAGGGCCAGCCGGCGGCCCACCGCTACTCCCCGGCCCGGTGGCGGCGCACGAAGCCGTCGATCAACTCCCGCCGCTCTTCGGCGGTCGCGTGCTCCAGCTCGATCGTGTCGCCGTCGATCGTCACCGAGATGCGGTGCCGGGCGGCCTGGCGGCCGAGCCAGTCCCGCAGCGTGTCGATGAGGACGGTGAACACCCCGCCGGACGCGCTCAGGGCGAGCACGACGGCCCCGACGGTGACCGGATCACCGCCCTTGGCCCCCGGCGGGAGCTCCCCGGGCGGCGCCGGGGACGCCACGTCGACGTCCAGCTCGCGCAGCTCGCCGCGGAGTCGGCGCACCAGCTGTTCGACGTCCTCCTGGTCCGACTCCTCGCCCGGCGCCAGTGACAGCAGCACTTCCCTCACACGTCCCCGCTTCCCACCTGCGGCCCACACGTCTCGGTGGTCCCGCACGGACAGTACAGGCCATTACAGCAGCCGGACACATGACCGGTTTCAACTCGGCGCGTCCGGCAACCCGTTCGACATGTCCAGACGCTATGGCGGGAACCCAGCAGCGACGATCATCCTCATCATCGCGGACATCACCGCGGTGATCCTGATCCTGTGGATCGTCTTCTACCTCTTGGACGCCAACACCGCGAACGATCTGGTGTCCTGGGTCCACCACGCGGCGAACTGGCTCTCGGGCTGGTCGCGCGACATGTTCAACGTCGAGTCGAACGACTGGCGCACGATCCTGAACTACGGGCTGCCCGCACTGGTGTACCTGCTGGTCGGCCACGCCGTGGCGGGTCGGGTCAACCGGTCGTAAGCACTCGTCGCACCCTGCGGCGGTCCTCGACCGCGCGTCCGCCCTCACCTCACCGGCCGTCGTCCACGACGACGCGACCAGCGCATGGCGAAGAAGACCACGTCGGCCACCAGGACGACGACGCCGATGGCCAGCAGATAGCCCAGGCCGTCCGCGACCGCGCCGATCAGTCCCAGGACGACGGCCACGAGGATGAGGAACAGGAACATCGCCATGAGCGGCCATCTCCTTCGGCTGCGGAGTTCGGCGGGTGGAGTCCTTCGGGCCGGGTCGGGTCGGGTCGGGCGGCACGGCCGGACCGTTCGGGGCCCGGTAGGAGCGCCTCCGCCCTTCCAGCCTGCTCCCGATCGCGCACGACCGCCATGGACACCACGCGGACCGGCCCCCGGTGACCACCCGGGCACGCCCCTACGCGTCCGCCACGGAGTCGAACTCCACCTCCTCCCGCGCCACCCCCTGCGCGTCCGCGTCCACCGATCTGCGCAGGGCCTCGTGGAGCTTCGCGGGGGTCAGGACGCCCGCGAAGTGGGCGCCGTCCAGGACCGCGACCCAGCCCGCGTCGTACTGGAGCATCTCGCTGAAGGCCTGCTTCAGCGGGGCACCCAGCGGCACCCAGGCCTCCATACGGCGGGCCAGGTCCGCCACCGTGGCCGGGGCGCCCGCCAGCGAGAGTCCGTCCGCGGACACCCAGCCGTGGAGCTCGCCGGAGCCGTTGAGGACGACCGCCCAGCGCGCCCCCGCCCCGCGCAGCCGCGCCGCCGCCACACCGGCGGGCTCGTCGAGGCGGGCGAGCGGGGGCTGCTCCAGGTCGGCCTCCTCGACCGTGGTGACCGACAGACGCTTCAGGCCCCGGTCCGCGCCCACGAACCGGGCCACGTACGGCGTCGCGGGAGTGCCCAGGACCGCAGCCGGGGTGTCGAACTGTTCGATGCGGCCCTCTCCGTACACCGCCATCCGGTCGCCCATCCGTACCGCTTCCTCGATGTCGTGCGTGACCAGGAGGACGGTCTTGCGTACGGTCGCCTGGAGGCTCAGGAACTCGTTCTGGAGGCGTTCGCGCACCACCGGGTCCACCGCGCCGAAGGGTTCGTCCATGAGCAGGACGGGCGGGTCCGCCGCCAGCGCCCGGGCCACGCCGACGCGCTGGCGCTGGCCGCCGGACAGCTGGGCCGGGTAGCGGGAGCCGAACGTCGCGGGGTCCAGGCCCACCAGGTCGAGCAGCTCGGCCGCGCGCTCGCGGGCCTTGGCCCGCTTCCAGCCGACCAGCGCCGGTACGGTCGCCGTGTTGTCCAGGACCGTGCGGTGCGGGAACAGGCCCACCTGCTGGATGACGTAACCGATGCGGCGGCGCAGTTTCACGGGGTCGAGCGAGGCGATGTCCTCGCCGTCCACCAGGATGCGGCCGGACGTCGGCTCGATCAGGCGGTTCACCATCATCATGGTGGTGGTCTTGCCGCAGCCGGACGGGCCGACCAGGGTGACCAGCTCCCCTTCGTTCACCTCGAAGGACAGGTCGTCGACGGCGCTCGTGCCGTCCGGATACACCTTGCTGACCCGCTCGAACCTGATCATGGATCCACGCTAGGAGCCCCGCCGCCCCGGCGCACACGGACGGCCGCCGGGGGAGTGCGCCACCGGTCGGCCGGATGCCACCGGGCGGGCGGGTGCGCGTACCGGCCGATGTGATCCACTGGGCCGAGCCGGACCACGACCGGGACCCGGCCCCACGACCGGACCGAGTTCCACGACCGACCGGCCCGACCCGGCCCCACAACCGAACCAGGCCGCATCCACGACCGGGAGCAGCCGGCCCCAAGACCCGGCACGCCGGACC
>NZ_JBJHPC010000548.1:0-4797 GCF_045257485.1 Streptomyces sp. YS-3
GAATCCGGGCCGGGCGGGGATACTGTCGCCCATGACGGAGACCACGGTCGGCATCGGCGGCGCGGCGGAGAGCACCGACATGGTGCTCAACATCGGCCCCCAGCACCCCTCCACCCACGGCGTGCTCCGCCTCCGCCTCGTCCTCGACGGCGAGCGCATCCAGCACGCCGAACCGGTCGTCGGCTATATGCACCGGGGCGCCGAGAAGCTCTTCGAGGCGCGCGACTACCGGCAGATCGTCATGCTCGCCAACCGCCACGACTGGCTCTCCGCGTTCTCCAACGAGCTCGGTGTCGTCATGGCCGTGGAGCGCATGCTCGGCATGGAGGTCCCCGAGCGCGCCGTCTGGACCCGTACCCTCCTCGCCGAGCTGAACCGCGCCCTCAACCACCTGATGTTCCTGGGCTCGTACCCCCTCGAACTGGGCGGGATCACCCCGATCTTCCACGCCTTCCGCGAGCGCGAGGAGCTCCAGCACGTCATGGAGGAGGTGTCCGGCGGGCGTATGCACTACATGTTCAACCGCGTCGGCGGCCTCAAGGAGGACCTCCCGCTCGGCTGGCTCGGCCGCGCCCGGGACGCCGTCGCCGCCGCCACCTCGCGGATGGACGTGTACGACCGGCTCGTCCTCGGCAACGAGATCTTCCGGGGCCGCACCCGCGGCGTCGGCGTGCTGTCCCAGGAGGCCGTGCACGCGTACGGCGTCAGCGGCCCCATCGCCCGCGGCTCCGGCGTCGACTTCGACCTGCGCCGCGACGAGCCCTACCTCGCGTACGGCGAACTCCAGGACACCCTGCGGGTCGTCACCCGCACCGAGGGCGACTGCCTGGCCCGCTTCGAGGTGCTGCTCGACCAGACCCACAACGCCCTGGAGCTGGCCGCCGCCTGCCTCGACCGGCTCGCCGAGCTGCCGCCCGGGCCGATCAACCAGCGCCTGCCGAAGGTCCTGAAGGCCCCGGAGGGCCACACCTACGCCTGGACCGAGAACCCGCTGGGCATCAACGGGTACTACCTCGTCAGCAAGGGCGAGAAGACCCCGTACCGGCTCAAGCTCCGCTCGGCCTCGTACAACAACATCCAGGCCCTCACCGAACTCCTCCCCGGAACCCTGGTCGCCGACATGGTCGCCATCCTCGGCTCGCTCTTCTTCGTCGTCGGCGACATCGACAAGTAGGCGCGCGGAGACGGGGAAGGGGCCCGGCGCTTCGGCGCCGGGCCCCTTCGTGACGTTCCGCGGTCGTCCCGCCGGTGGCGTTACGAGATCGCCGTCCGCAGCCCCACCACGTCCAACTGCTCCGTCTCGTCGTGCGCCGTCAGGTCGATGACCTTGCCCACCACCCGCTCGGGGCCGGTGTGCGGTCGCTCGGCCAGGACCTCCTCGCCGACCACGTCGGCCAGGTCCTCCTCCGCGGCGGCCTCTATCGCGGCCTCCACGGCCTCCTTCTCGGCGGCCGTGCCGAAGAAGTCGAAGCTGCCCTCGGGCCGTACGGCGCGACGGGCGACGTAGGGAACCACCGCCGCCGCGACCGGCTTCGGCGCGGCCGGCAGCGCGGGAAGGGCGGCGGACGACGGACGGGCGTGCTCGCCGTTCCCGTCGGCCGCCGCGCGCTTCCCCTGCGGCTCCTGTGCCTCCTGCGGCTCCCGCGGGCCCGGTGCCTCGTGGCCCTCGGACTGCTGCGCCGACGTGCGCGCCGCGGCCCGTGCCTCCTGCGCCCGCCGTGCGTACGGCAGGTTCTCCAGGGCCCGGGAGGCAGCGGCGTAGGCGGCGGGCGTGGGCGTACTGGCCGAGGCGGGCAGCGCCTTGGGGGCGCCGGCCTCCAGGGCGAGCCTGCGGCGGCCCTCCAGGGCGCTGGCGCGCTCGGTCTCCGCCGTCGCGTACCGCCGCAGCAGGGCCGCGTGTTCGCCGCGGAGCCCGGCCAGCTCCATGCGCTTGGCACGGAGCTTGGCGTCCAGCCGGCCGCGCAGCTCGCGCGACTCCTCCAGCTCCGCCTCCAGTTCGGCGATCCGCTCCTCGGTGCGCCACTGGTCGGCGGCGCGCGAGCGGGTCAGTTCGGCGACCCGGCGCCCGGCGGCCCGGTCCCAGCCGCGCATCAGCACGGAGCCGGTGACGGCGGCCACCGCGGCGGCGGCGGCCAGGCCACGCAGGGCCATGGGCTGATCGAACAGCCAGGCACCACCGGCGCAGAAGACCGCGGCGCCGGCGACGGCCGACGGAGGGAGGAGCCTGTGCAGAGGAGGGGAATGGCGGTGGCGTCCACGTGGCATGGCCTGAAATTTACCGTGCGTAGACGCCCAATGGAGCCCCAGCCCGCCAATCTTCCGAATCTTCTCCCAACCGCGCCCTTTCGTTACTTCTGGAGCAGTCCCTTCGACTGGAGATAGTCCTTGGCGACATCGGCCGGCTTGGCCCGCTCGGCGTCCACCTTGCGGTTCAGATCGACGAGATCACTGGTCGTCAGCGCCTTGGTGAGCTTCGCGAGCGCGTCGGCTATCTCCTGGCCGCCCGCTTCCTTCGCATTGACCACGGGAAGGACGTTGTCGGCGTTCTGGAGCTTCTTGTCGTCATCGAGGAACACCAGTCCGTACTGGTCCAGGGTGGCGTCGGTCGTGGTGGTGAGCACCAGTTGGTCGACGCCGTCCTTGACGGCCTGCTTGGACTGCGGGGTGCCGACGCCCTTGGGGTCGACGCCGCCGACCTCGATGCCGTACTTCGCCTTCAGGCCCGGGGCGCAGAAGGGGCGGACGGAGCACTCGTCACCGGCCGCGATCTTGACCTTGACCTTCGACTTTCCCAGATCGGAAAGCGACTTGAGGCTGTTCTTGGTGGCGAATTCCTTGGTCACCGCGAACGCGTTCTGGTCGACCGCCGCGCCCGCCGGGAGCACCTTCAGACCGCGCGGGGTGGCGAGCTTGGTGAGCTCGGCGACCGTCGCCGCGGTGTCGCTGGAGGCGAGCGGCTTGTCCTTCGCCTTCTCGCCGTTCACCTTGGCGTTGAGGAATTCGGTAAGCGTAGCCGCGTATTCCGGAACGATGTCGATCTCGCCCTTCTCCAGAGCGGGTTCGTACAGCTCGCGGTTCTTCACCGTGGTGACCGAGGTGCTGTATCCGGCGTCGCGCAGGATCTGGGCGTAGAGCTCGGCGAGGACGGCGGACTCGGTGAAGCCGGCCGCGCCGATGGTGAGCGAGCCCTTCTTGCCGCCCCCGCCGCTGCTCGCCCCGCCGCTCCCCTTGTCCTTGTCCTTCTCCAGGCTGTCGCCGCCGCACGCGGCCAGCGAGCCGGCCAGCGCCAGCGTGCCCAGCACCGCACCGGCCGTGCGCAGGATCTTGCTCATGAACGTTCACCATCCGAGAGTTCGTAGGTCCGACGTGTTGCGGGTCCGGCGGGGCCGGGGGGTTACGGAGCGGTGCTTTGGCCGCGCACCGCGCGCAGCGGGCTGAACAGCCGGTCGGCCAGCACGAGCACGCCCTCGACCAGCAACGCGAGCAGCGCGGCGAGGATCGCCCCCGCGACCACCTGCGGTGTGTTGTACGTGGCGAACCCGGCCGTGATGATCCGGCCGAGACCGCCGAGGCCCACCATGGAGGCGATCGTCGCCGTCGCCACCACCTGCACCGCGGCCGACCGCACCCCGATCATGATCAGCGGGTAGGCGAGCGGCAGCTCCACCCGGGCGAAGAGCTGGCCGCCCGACATCCCCATCCCGCGCGCGGCCTCCACCACCGACCGGTCCACCTCGCGCATGCCCACATACGCGTTGGTCAGCAGCGGCGGCACCGCGAAGAGCACCAGCGCGATGATCGTCGGCGCGTACCCCTCCTTGCGCAGCGGGGTGAGCATCAGCAGGCCCAGCACCGCGAACACCGGCACCGCGCGGCCCACGTTGGAGATGTTGACCGCGAGCGCCCCGCCCCGCCCGATGTGCCCGAGCCACAGCGCGAGCGGCAGCGCGATCGCACAGGCCAGCAGGAGCGACACTCCGCTCACGTAGGCGTGCTCGGCCAGGCGGTGCCAGGCGCCGTCCTCCCCCGACCAGTTGGACGCCGTCGTCAGCCAGGTCCAGGCGTCGGCCATGACCCCCATCAGCGCACCCCCGCCCTCGTCCGTATCCGTGTCCAGGGCGTGAGCAGGCGCTGGAGGCCGAGCAGCAGCAGGTCCGCCACGAGCGCGAGCAGCACGCACAGCACCGAGGCGGTGAGCACCTGCGCCTTGAACGTGGACTGCACGCCGTCACCTATGAGGTTGCCGAGGCCGCCCTTGCCGACCACCGAGCCGACCGTGGTCAGCGCCACCGTCGACACCGTGGCGATGCGCACACCGGCCAGCAGCGCGGGCAGCGCGAGCGGCAGCTCCACCTCGAACAGCAGCCGTATCCTTCCGTACCCCATCCCCCGGGCCGCCTCGCGCACTTCGGACGGGACGGCTTCGAGGCCGGCCAGGATGTTCCGTACGAGGATGGTCAGCGAATAGAGCACCAGGCCGGTGACCACCAGCGAGGCGGAGAGCCCGAACACCGGCAGCAGCAGCGAGAACATCGCCAGCGACGGGACCGTGTAGAGCACCGTCGTCAGGGTCAGGACCGCGCCCGCCACCGATCTGCGACCGCGCGCGAGCAGCGCCAGCGGAAAGGCGATCAGCAAGCCGATCAGCACCGAGGCCACCGTGATCCAGATGTGCTGGACCGTGGCGTCGGTCAGCTCCTGGCTGCGGGAGCGCACGTACTCCCAGCAGATCCAGTCGTTGCGCACCAGGCAGTTCTGCGCGCTCACCGTCCCCCACCTCCCCCGCCGGATCCCCTG
>NZ_JBJHPC010000549.1:0-4763 GCF_045257485.1 Streptomyces sp. YS-3
GCCCGGGGAGGCAGCTCGGGGCGCCCCGGGTGGCTCGGCGCTGCTAGTGGCGTTCTGCCTGGAGGCGGGCTACGTACGCCGCTGCCTGGGAGCGGCGTTCCATCCCCAGTTTGGACAGGAGCGAGGAGACATAGTTCTTGATCGTCTTCTCCGCCAGATGCAGACGCTCGCCGATCACCCGGTTCGTGAGCCCCTCACCGATCAGGTCGAGGATCTTGCGCTCCTGCTCCGTGAGGCTCGCCAGCCGGGCGTCGCCCCGGTTCGCGCCGCCGTCGCGCAGCCGCTCCAGGACCCGGGCGGTCGCGACCGGGTCGAGCAGGGACTTGCCCGCCGCCACGTCCCGTACCGCCGAGAGCAGCTCACTGCCGCGGATCGCCTTCAGGACATATCCGGACGCACCCGCCATGATCGCGTCGAACAGGGCTTCGTCATCCGCGAACGAGGTCAGCATCAGGCATTTGATGTCCTCGTCCTGCGAGCGGATCTCGCGGCAGACCTCCACACCGCTGCCGTCCGGCAGCCGGACGTCCAGGACGGCCACGTCCGGACGGGTCGCCGGGATCCTGACCAGGGCATCCGCCGCCGTACCGGCCTCTCCGACCACCTCGATATCGTCCTCGACGGAGAGCATTTCGTGGACGCCCCGGCGGACCACTTCGTGGTCGTCGAGCAGGAATACGGTGATTTTGCCTGGTTCGCGCACGGAATCAGTTTCACACATTCGCTCTTCCCGTGCCGTAGGTGACCGGGATAACGTGCCGTTGTTCCGGCGGCCTGCAAGGCTGTCATCAGTGCTGTGACCAGTGGTTGTTCCCCACTTTCTCGATTTACTTGGAAATCCAAGCAAAATCGCAGGTCAAATGGGGTTTCGCAGGAATGCGCAGCACTGGGTAACGTGCCTATGACAGGGCGCTCGCCGGGGCACCTGTCACGCCTGATTCCCGGTGAGGCGCACCCACCCCCGTGCACCGCGACCGGAAGCAGGCGAGGAGCCGCAACTGGCCACACCGGCGAACCCGGGGGCCGGACAGACGGAGGAGCACGCACGTGACCGTGGAGAGCACTGCCGCGCGCAAACCGCGACGCAGCAGCAAGCGCACCGGTAGCAGCGCCGGGAAGGCTGTGGCCGACCCTCAGCTCGTACAGCTGCTGACGCCCGAGGGCCAGCGGGTCGAGCACCCTGACTACGACGTTGACCTGACCCCCGAAGAGCTGCGCGGGCTCTACCGCGACATGGTGCTGACCCGGCGCTTCGACGCCGAGGCCACCGCACTGCAGCGCCAGGGCGAGCTGGGCCTGTGGGCCTCGCTGCTCGGCCAGGAGGCAGCCCAGATCGGCTCCGGCCGCGCGCTGCGCGACGACGACTACGTCTTCCCCACCTACCGGGAGCACGGTGTCGCCTGGTGCCGGGGGGTCGACCCCACCAACCTGCTCGGCATGTTCCGTGGCGTCAACCACGGCGGCTGGGACCCCAACACCAACAATTTCCATCTGTACACGATCGTCATCGGCTCGCAGACGCTCCACGCGACCGGTTACGCCATGGGCGTGGCCAAGGACGGCGCGGACTCGGCCGTGATCGCGTACTTCGGCGACGGGGCCTCCAGCCAGGGCGATGTAGCGGAGTCGTTCACCTTCTCCGCCGTCTACAACGCCCCGGTCGTGTTCTTCTGCCAGAACAACCAGTGGGCGATCTCGGAGCCGACCGAGAAGCAGACCCGGGTGCCGCTCTACCAGCGCGCCCAGGGCTACGGCTTCCCCGGCGTCCGCGTCGACGGCAACGACGTGCTCGCCTGTCTGGCGGTGACCCGGTCCGCCCTGGAGCGGGCCCGGCGCGGCGAGGGCCCGACCCTGGTCGAGGCGTTCACGTACCGGATGGGCGCGCACACCACCTCCGACGACCCGACCAAGTACCGGGCCGACGAGGAGCGCGAGGCCTGGGAGGCCAAGGACCCGATCCTGCGTCTGAAGACCTACCTGGAGAACGAGGGCCACGCCGACGAGGCGTTCTTCGCCTCCCTGGAGGAGGAGTCCGAGACGCTCGGCAAGCGGGTCCGCGAGGCGGTCCGCGCCATGCCCGACCCGGACCGGATGGCCATCTTCGAGAACATCTACGCCGACGGGCACGCGCTCGTCGACGAGGAGCGGGCCCAGTTCGCGGCCTACCAGGCGTCCTTCGCCGACGGGGAGGGCAAGTAGCCATGACCGTACAGAAGCTTCCCATCGCGAAGGCGATCAACGAGTCGCTGCGCAAGGCGATGGAGACCGACCCCAAGGTCCTCATCATGGGCGAGGACGTCGGCAAGCTCGGCGGTGTCTTCCGGGTCACCGACGGGCTGCAGAAGGACTTCGGCGAGGGCCGGGTCATCGACACCCCGCTCGCCGAGTCCGGCATCGTCGGCACCGCGATCGGTCTGGCCCTGCGCGGCTACCGCCCGGTCGTGGAGATCCAGTTCGACGGGTTCGTCTTCCCGGCGTACGACCAGATCGTCACCCAGCTCGCGAAGATGCACGCCCGCGCGCTCGGCAAGATCAAGCTGCCGGTCGTCGTCCGTATCCCCTACGGCGGCGGCATCGGCGCGGTCGAGCACCACAGCGAGTCCCCCGAGGCGCTCTTCGCGCATGTGCCGGGCCTCAAGGTCGTCTCGCCCTCCAACGCCTCCGACGCGTACTGGATGATGCAGCAGGCCATCCAGTCCGACGACCCCGTCATCTACTTCGAGCCCAAGCGCCGCTACTGGGACAAGAGCGAGGTCGACACCGAGGCCATCCCCGGCCCGCTCCACAAGGCCACCACGGTCGTGGAGGGTTCGGATCTCACCCTCGTGGCGTACGGTCCGATGGTGAAGGTCTGCGTGGAGGCCGCCGCGGCAGCCGCCGAGGAGGGCAAGTCGATCGAGGTCCTGGACCTGCGCTCGATGTCCCCGATCGACTTCGACGCGGTGCAGGCGTCGGCGGAGAAGACCGGCCGCCTGGTCGTGGTCCACGAGGCGCCGGTGTTCTACGGCGCCGGCGCGGAGATCGCCGCGCGGATCACCGAGCGCAGCTTCTACCACCTGGAGGCACCGGTGCTCCGGGTCGGCGGCTACCACGCCCCGTACCCGCCGGCGCGCCTGGAGGAGGAGTACCTGCCGGGTCTGGACCGGGTGCTCGACGCCGTCGACCGCTCGCTGGCGTACTGAGGAGTCCCGTGACCATGACTGAAACTTCCGCCCGCTTCCGCGAGTTCAAGATGCCGGACGTCGGCGAGGGACTCACCGAGGCGGAGATCCTCAAGTGGTACGTCCAGCCCGGTGACACCGTCACCGACGGCCAGGTCGTCTGCGAGGTGGAGACGGCGAAGGCGGCCGTCGAGCTGCCGATCCCGTTCGACGGGGTGGTGCACGAACTGCGCTTCCCCGAGGGCACCACGGTGGACGTCGGCGAGGTGATCATCTCGGTGGACGTGGCCCCGGGCTCCGGCGAGCCGGCCCCCGAGGCGGCCACTCCGGCCCAGACCCCGGTCGCCGAGGCGCCCGCCGAGCCCGAGAAGCCCAAGGGCCGCCAGCCCGTTCTGGTCGGCTACGGCGTCGCCGAGTCCTCGACCAAGCGCCGTCCGCGCAAGGGCGCCCCGGTGCCCGGGCAGGCCACGGCCGCGGTGCAGGCCGAGCTCAACGGCAACGGCTCCGCGCCCGTCGCCCGGCCGCTGGCCAAGCCCCCGGTCCGCAAGCTGGCCAAGGACCTGGGCATCGACCTGGCGAACGTGGTCCCGACCGGCCCGGACGGCGTCATCACCCGCGAGGACGTCCACGCGGCGGCTGCCCCGGCCGCCGAGCAGGCCGCGCCGACCGGTGTTTCACGTGAAACAACTCCCGCGCTCGCCGCGGCCGTTGTTGCCTCCGCCTCCTCCGACGCACGCGAGACCCGTATCCCCATCAAGGGCGTACGCAAGGCGACCGCGCAGGCGATGATCGGCTCGGCGTTCACCGCGCCGCACGTCACCGAGTTCGTGACGGTGGACGTGACGCGCACGATGAAGCTGGTCGAGGAGCTCAAGGGCGACAAGGAGATGGCGGGCCTGCGGGTCAACCCGCTCCTGATCATCGCCAAGGCGCTGCTCGTCGCCATCAAGCGCAACCCCGACGTCAACGCGTCGTGGGACGAGGCGGCGCAGGAGATCGTCCTCAAGCACTATGTGAACCTGGGCATCGCCGCCGCCACCCCGCGCGGACTGATCGTCCCGAACATCA
Source organism: Streptomyces sp. YS-3 (assembly GCF_045257485.1). NCBI lineage: Bacteria > Bacillati > Actinomycetota > Actinomycetes > Kitasatosporales > Streptomycetaceae > Streptomyces > Streptomyces sp. YS-3. The sequence goes on from NZ_JBJHPC010000549.1 coordinate 4,230, forward strand.
AGGACGCGCACGACAAGACGCTCCCGCAACTGGCGGCGGCGCTGGGCGACCTGGTCGCCACGGCCCGCGAGGGCAAGACCTCCCCGGCGGCGATGCAGGGCGGCACGGTCACCATCACCAACGTCGGCGTCTTCGGCGTCGACACCGGCACGCCGATCCTCAACCCCGGCGAGTCGGCGATCCTCGCGATCGGTGCGATCAAGCTCCAGCCCTGGGTCCACAAGGGCAAGGTGAAGCCCCGCCAGGTCACCACCCTGGCCCTGTCGTTCGACCACCGCCTGGTCGACGGTGAGCTGGGCTCCAAGGTGCTGGCCGATGTGGCGGCGATCCTGGAGCAGCCCAAGCGGCTGATCACCTGGGCGTAACCGCACCGCCCTGAGCGCGCACCCGTGCCCCCGGACGCTTCGGCGCCCGGGGGCACGGTCGTGTCGCCCGGCGGGCGGCAGGCCGAGGGGACGCGTTCCGTCATGCGGACGCCCCTTTCTCACGTACACCTGTTGTATCTATCCTGTGCGCATGCCGTCCGCCCCCGCC
>NZ_JBJHPC010000550.1:0-4758 GCF_045257485.1 Streptomyces sp. YS-3
GGTACGTGGGCCCGGCCCGCCTCCGCCCGCAGCGCCGACGACAGCGGGGTCGACACCGTCACCGCGTCGTCCCCGGGCAGCACCAGCACCAGCGCGCTGGGCCGCCGCGCCGGGCCCACGTACCCGACCACCACCCCCTCCCACGTCTCGGTGTGCCGCACCTTCCGCCAGGCCCGGGTCCCGCCCCGGTAGGAGGAGTCGTCCCGTTTGGCCACCAGGCCCTCGATGCCGCTCGCGGGGAGCGCCTCGTACCAGGTCAGGGCCGTCTCGATGTCGGAGGTCGCCGGGACCGGCTGGAGCGGGGGGCCCAGCGGGGCCAGCAGGGACACCAGGCGGGCGCGGCGCTCGCCGTACGGCAGTCGGCGTACGTCCTCGCCCCGGTCGGCGAGGACGTCGAAGGCCGCGTACGACGCCGGCAGCCGCGCCGCCAGCAGCGCGGCGCGCGCGGCCGTGGCCGCCGCCCGGCGCTGCACCGCCGCGAAGTCCGTGCGCCCCTCCGTCCACACCACCACCTCCCCGTCGAGCACGCACCCCGCCGGCACCTCCAGCGCCGCCGCCACCAGGTCGGGGAACGCGGCCGTGACCACCCGGCCCGACCGGGCCTGGAGCACCACCCCGGACGCCTCCCGGAACACCACCATCCGGTGGCCGTCGAACTTGGGCTCGTACCACCAGCCCGGCCCGCGCGGCAGCTCCCGTACCGACCGCGCCAGCGCCACCCGTACCGGCGGTCGCACGCTCACGGCAGCCGTCCCGCCCGGTTGAGGTTGATCAGGGGGCCCAGCAGGTCCCCGTCCGCCGACAGCCTCGGTTCGATGTCCCCGAGGAGGAAGACCAGGTCCTGGGGCGCGCGGCAGGACTCCACCTCCGCCCAGGACACCGGCGCCGACACCGTCGGCCGCTCCCGCGCCCGGAGCGTGTACGGCGCCGCCGTCGTCTTCGCCGCCGCGTTCTGGCTGTGGTCGACGAACACCTTGCCGGGCCGCAGCGCCTTCGCCATCCGGTGCGTGACCAGGTCGGGAAGGGCCGCCTCCGCCTCCTGCGCCAGCCCCTTGGCGTACCGCGAGACGTGCTCGGACGCGGTCGGCTCCAGCGGGACGAGCAGATGCAGGCCCTTGGAGCCGGAGGTCTTGGCGTACGCGTGCAGGGCGTCCGCCGCGAGCCGCTCGCGCAGCCAGCGCGCCACCGCGCAGCACTCCACCACCGTCGCCGGGGCCCCCGGGTCCAGGTCGAAGACCATCCGGTCGGCCCGCGCGGGCGCGTCCGCCTGCCACTGCGGGGTGTGGAACTCCACCACCAGGTTCGCCGCCCACATCAGGGTCGACAGGTCCGGGACGGTCACCTGGCGCGCGCCGCTGTCCTCGGAGCGCGGGACCGCGGCGGTCTTCACCCAGGAGGGCGTGCCGGGCGGGGGATTCTTGGTGAAGAAGAGCTGGCCGTCGGGGCCGTCCGGGTAGCGCAGGAAGGACACCGGCCGGTTGTGCAGATGGGCCAGGAGCGCGCCCGCGACGGAGGCGTAGTAGTGCAGCACCTCGCCCTTGGTGGTGCCGGTCGCCGGGTACAGCACCTTCTCCAGACGGGAGAGCGCCACGCGTCGCCCCTCCACCCACGTGATCGGCGTCATACGATGAGAATCCCACTAATCCCGGCATAGAGGACGAATAGTGCGATCCATATGGAACGGTGCGATCTCATTTGGGCTGGTCAGCATTCCGATCAAGCTCTACAACGCGACCGAGAGCCATTCGATCTCGTTCCGGCAGATCCACACGGAGGACGGCGGACGGGTCCGCTACCGCAAGGTGTGCGAGCTGGACGGCGAGGAGCTGGACGCCTCGGAGATCGGCAAGGCGTACGAGGACGCCGACGGGTCGCTGGTGCCCATCAGCGACGACGACCTGGCCGCGCTGCCGCTGCCCACCGCCAGGACCATCGAGATCGTCGCGTTCGTCCCGTCCGACTCCATCGACCCGCTCCAGATCGACGCGGCGTACTACCTGAGCGCCAGCGGGGTCCCGGCGGCCAAGCCGTACACCCTGCTCAGGGAGGCGCTCAAGCGCAGCCGCAAGGTGGCCATCGCCAAGTTCGCGCTGCGCGGGCGTGAGCGGCTGGGGATGCTGCGGGTCGTGGACGACGTCATCGCCATGCACGGGCTGCTCTGGCCGGACGAGATCCGCACCCCCGAGGGCGTCGCCCCGGACAGCGACGTCAAGGTGCGCGACGCCGAGCTCGATCTGGCCGACGCCCTGATGGACACCCTCGGCGAGGTCGACGTGGACACCCTGCACGACGACTACCGGGAGGCGGTGGAGGCCCTGATCGCCTCCAAGGCGGGCGGCGCGCTGCCCCCGTCCGAGGCGCCCGAGTCCCCGCGCGGCGGCAAGGTCATCGACCTGATGGCCGCGCTGGAGAGCAGTGTGCGCGCCGCGAAGGAGGCGCGCGGCGAGGAGGCCGGGGAGCCGGCCGGGGCGCGGGCCGAGGTCACCGAGCTGAAGCCGCGCAAGACGGCCGCCCGCAAGACGGCCCCGGCGAAGAAGACCGCGAAGAGCACGGGCCGGGACAGCGCGAAGAGCACCGGCAGGGCAGCCGCCAAGTCGACCGCCACCAAGTCGGCCTCGAAGACCGCCAAGAAGACGGCGGCGTCCCCCAAGTCCTCCTCGGCGGGCGCCAAGAAGTCCACCTCGACGGCGGCCAAGAAGACGGCCGCGAAGAAGACGACTCCCCGCAAGCGCGCGTCGGCCTGAGCGACCGGCGTACGTCCGCGGGGAGTCGGGGGTGCACCGGGGCGGTGTGTCAGCGCCGGGGCGTCACACTCCCCGGGCGACGGGCTCGCCCAGCGCCTCCAGCTCCGCGTCGAGGTCGCGCGCGTGCACCTCGCGGGGCAGCGCGAACATGCCGAGCGCCACCAGCACCAGGATGCCGACCCCGTACCAGAGGCTGAGGTCGAAGCTCTTGACGAAGTTGTGGCTCACGGCCTCCTGGCCCTGCCGGGTCAGGATCGGCTGGACCTTGTCGGCGCCGGGCACCGAGGACGGCTTGCAGCTGGCCGGGACCTTGGTCGGGTCCGACTCGGCCGACCGGTCGTGCACACACGCCCGGAAGCCCTTGACGATGTCGTCGACGCCGCCCGCCGGGACGCCCGCGGCCACCAGCTCCTGGCGCAGGGCCGGGGTGACCTTGTCGACGCCGTGGTCGGAGTCGCTGGAGAGGTGGCCGAAGAAGAGCACCCCGACCAGCGCGACACCGAGCGCCATACCGACCTGCTGGGTGGTGCCGAGGAGACCGGAGGCGGAACCCGCGTCCTTGGCGGGCACCTTGGTGAGGATCGCGTCGATCATCGGGGCCACCACCAGACCGAAGCCGAAGCCGGTGACGACCAGCGGCGCGATCATCTGCCAGGACGGGATGCCCGGGCCGTAGTGGTGGGCGACGAAGATGTACGCGGCGAAGCCCAGCGCGTTCAGGAGCGCGCCGCCGATCAGCGTGAGGCGCCCGATGCGCGGGGTGAACACCTCGACCGCGAGACCCGAGCCCGCCGCCGCGCCGACCGCGAAGGCCGCGCCGGTCAGACCGGCGCGCATGGGGGACCAGCCGAGCCCCAGCTGCATGTACAGCGTCCATACCAGGAAGAAGCCGCCGAGCGCGATCCAGAACAGCGTCCACACCAGCATGCCCGCGGTGAACGCCCGCTCCTTGAAGAGGCTGAGCACCACCAGCGGCGAGCCCACGGTCCGGGTGCGGTGGCGCTCGAAGACGACCAGGATGCCGAAGACCACGACCGAGCCCGCCATCAGGAGGTACGTCCACAGCGGCCAGCCGAGCGTACGGCCCTCGGCGAGCGGATAGACCAGCATCAGGATGCCGGTCACGGCGATGACCACGCCGACCGGGTCGAGCTTGGGCGCGGCGGGCGACTTGGAGTCGCGGACGAAGAACCAGGCGGCGATGAAGGCGCCGATGCCCACCGGGATGTTGACCAGGAAGATCGGACGCCACTCCAGGTCCGCGATGTTCGCGTCGACCAGCACACCGCCGACGATCAGACCGGCCACCGAGGCGGAGCCGAGCACACCGCCCCAGATGCCGAGCACCTTGCCGCGCTCCTCGGACGGGAACGTGACATGGATGATCGCCAGGATCTGAGGAACCATCAGTCCGGCCATGGCGCCCTGGAGGAAGCGCGCGGCGATGAGCATGCCGGGACCGCCGGCCACACCGCAGAGGGCCGAGGCGACGGTGAAGCCCGCCACGCCGATCAGGAACATCTTCTTGCGGCCGTAGATGTCACCGAGCCGGCCGCCGGTGATCAGCAGGGCGGCGAAGCCCAGGACATAGCCGGCCACGACCCACTCGATCTGGGTGTAGTCGGCGTGCAGGTCCTTCTGGATGCTCGGGATGACGACGTTGACGATCGTCACGTCGAGCATGTCCATGAACCCGGCCACCAGCACGATGATCAGGGCGAGCCAGCGGCGGGGGTCGAGCGCAGGCGCTTCGCCGGACGCCTCTCCCGCGCGGCTTCCGCCGGGCAGGTCGGCTCCGGCGTGGGTGTCGTGAGTCATGGCGTTTCTACCTCTGGCCGATCGTGGTGACCGAAGCCGTCCCAGCCCGGTCGTGACGGATGGAGCGTGATGAAACGAGTGCCATATGTGGATCTCCTTGCCACCGCGGCAGGAAAACGTGTGTCACCGAGATGACGACGCAGGGTCGGGGCGTGTGACTTTCCGCAGGTCACGCCCCTGATGCGGCCCCAAAGGG
>NZ_JBJHPC010000056.1:0-21255 GCF_045257485.1 Streptomyces sp. YS-3
GCCGTGCAGCACCACGAACGACCGCATCGCCCGGATCCGGCCGTCCGGTTCGGCGCGGATCCAGCTGCGGACGGCCGAGGCATGGCGCTTCAGACCGCCCTGGAACTGTTCGCGCCCGGCCCCGTCCGGCTGGCCTATGACCGGCGCGAGCAGTTCCAGGGCGGTCTGAAGCGCCATGCCTCGGCCGTCCGCAGCTGGATCCGCGCCGAACCGGACGGCCGGATCCGGGCGATGCGGTCGTTCGTGGTGCTGCACGGCGGTGTCGAGGCGAACCTCAACGGGCCCGTGCTGGGGCTCGCGGCCCTGCACGCCACGGGCCCCTATCGGGTGCCACGCGCCTCCGTGCACGCCATCGTGCTGGAGAGGCCGATCCCCGCCGTCGGCTCGATGCGCGGCTTCGGCATCCCGCAGGTGGCGTTCAACCTGGAGACCGCCATCGACCGGTTCGCCGTGCGGGACCTGGGCATGGATCCCATCGACTTCCGTCTGGCCAACGTGGTCCGCGCGGGCACCGCCGACCCGGCCGACGCCCCCGACACCGACCTCGCGGGCACCCCGCTGCGGTTCCACGTCGCCGCCGCCGATGTGTGCGCGGCGGCTCGGGAGCACCCGCTGTGGCGGGAGCGCGACGAGGTGCGCGACCGGGTCGCCCGGCGCGGCGACGGCGCCCTGTACGGGGTGGGTTTCGCCTGCTGCATGGAGGCGTACGGAACGACCCAGGACAGCGTGTACACGGCGGTGCGGGTGGGCTCGGACGGCCGGGCGGTGGTGTGGGGCCAGAGCGTGGAGATGGGGCAGGGCTCCCGCGGCGCCCTGGAACAGGCCGTCCAGGACGTGCTGGGCGTGCCGGCGGCGGCCCGGCTCGGTGAGGTGGGTCCCTTCGAACGCTTCGCCCAGCGGCTCAAGGAGGCCGGGTCGCACGACCAGGTGAAGATCTCGCTGTCCCACGGCGCGAGCAGCGCCTCCAAGACGGCGTTCTTCCATGTGCACGTCGTCCGGGAGGCGTGCCGGGCCCTCCTGCGCCTGCGTCTGCTGCCCACGGCACGCGCGCTGCTGGACGAACCCGCACTGACCGACGACGAACTGCTGGCGGCCTGGCAGGACGGTGCGGTGCGGCTGCCGGGCCGGCCCGTGGTGCCGCTCGCGGATCTGGCGCGCGAACTGGAGCGGACGGGAGCGCCGACCTGCGTCATGGCGCACGGTTTCTTCTGCAACGGCTGGTCACGGGCGACGTTCGGGACGGACGGGGTGACCCACGAGGCGTCCGTCGACGCGCTGGCGCTCGTCCGCTCCCCCGACGACGACCCCGTACCGCTCCCGCCCGTCGGCCCGCTCAGGGCTCCGCCCGCGCGCGGGCCGGGCGGGGACTTCGTGCCGCGGTCGCTGTACGCGGCGGCGGGCCATCTGATCGGTGTGGAGGTCGTGCCGGGGCGCGGGACGATCCGGGTGGTGGACGCGGTGACGTTCCTGGACGCGGGCGACCCGCTGCTGCCGTCCGCGCTGGAGGGCCAGGTGGAGGGCGGGCTCGCCATGGGTATCTCCCACTCCCTCCACGAGGAGCTGCCCCCGGAGACCGGCGCCGGCCCCTATGTCAACTTCGACCGCTACCGCCTTGCCCGGTACGCAGATCTCACCGGCATCCGGCGCCGGACGGTGCTGATGCCGCTGCCCGCGACGGGCGTACTCGGCGCCGGTGGCCCGAACCTGCGGCACAAGGGGGTCGGGGAGGCGACCATGACGAGCGTCGCGCCCGCCGTCGCCAACGCCGTCGCGCACGCGCTGGGCCACGGTGACGACCGCTGCTGGCCCTCGCGCACCCCGATCCGCCTGGCGGACCTGGTTCTCCCCGACGACGGGCGGTCATGATGCAGGAGCCGGAAACCGAGCTGGATCTGACCGTCAACGGCGTTCGCCATCAAGGGCGTTCCGTGCCCGGCGACATGTCCCTCGTCCACTTCCTGCACGAGGAGCTGGGCCTGACCGGCACGAAGATCGGGTGTTCCATCGGGGAGTGCCGGGCCTGCACGGTCGCGGTCCGCCCCCGCGCCCAGGCTCCGCTGGTGACCCGTCAGGCCTGTATGACCAGCATGCGGCACGTCCGGGGGTGGGAGGTGACCACTGTGGAGGGCCTGGCGGCCGGGGACGCGCTGCACCCCGTACAGCAGGCGTTCCTGGACCTCCAGGCGTTCCAGTGCGGATACTGCGCGGCCGGTTTCACCGTCGCCGGAAGCGTCGTCGTCGACCACGTCTCGCGGGGCGGAGCCGACGACACCGGGCAGCCGCTGGAGGAGACGGTCGACACCGTCCTCGGCTCGCATGTGTGCCGCTGTACGAACTACGAGCGGTACCGGGCGGGCGTGCTGGCCGCCGCGCGGGAGGAACACCGCCCGGCCCCGCCGCCGTCGCCCGCGCCCACCGGATCGGCGACCCGCGGGAGCGCCCCTCGCCCGCTCCGGACGCCCGCGCTGACCGCGGCGGACACCGAACGGCTCGGGTACACCCCGGTGTTCGACGACCCGTCCCTCGAACTGATCCGTCTTCTGCGCGACGGCGCGGAGGTCGAGCACTCACTGCTCGTGCAGTACCTCTACGCGGCCTTCTCGATCAAGGTGCCGCGCTTCGCCGACCTCGCCGGCTGGCCCAGCCACCGCTACGGGGGCCGGCCGCTGCACCTGATGGGTGTGGCCATCGAGGAGATGACCCACCTCGACATCGTCAACTCGCTGCTCGTGGCGCTCGGCGCGGCCCCCCACCTCGGCCGCCAGCAGTTCCCGTACGAGCAGGACATCTATCCCTTCGACTTCGTGCTGGAACCGCTGAGTCTGCACAGCCTGGCGAAGTACGTGTACGTCGAGGCGTCGCCCAGCGCGGTCGACCCCGCCGAGCAGCACACCCCGGAGGACCAGGCCTTCGTGGACCGCCTGTACGAGGTGCTCGGGGCGGCGGCGCCCACCGCCCCGCGCCCCAACCAGGTCGGCAGCCTGTACCGGAAGGTCACCCGCGTACTGGAGCTGCTGCGCGACCGGGAGCCGGACCGGCTCGACTACACGTCCTGGTTCGCCAGGCTGGAGCTGCTGCGCGAAGAGGGCGAGAGCGAGCACTTCACGCTCTTCCGGTCCATGTTCGAGGGCACCCATCCCGCTCTGCGGGAGTGCTCCGACGTATGGAATCCGGCCGGCCCGGACCACCCGGTGGTCCCGCTGCACCACTCCAGCGGACTGCCACCGTCCGGCACCCCCGTCCCCGACGAGCCGGTCCCCGCGCTGCGGCACCTGGCCAATCTCCACTACTGGGCGGTGTGCATGCTGCTGGACGCGTCCTACCGGCAGGGCATGCGCTTCCACAGCGCCGCGCGCCGGCACATGACCGGCCCGCTCCGCGCCCTGGGGACCGCGCTGGCGCACCGCGGCGAAGGCCTTCCGTTCGACGTGTTCGTCGCGGGGTACGCCGCCGGGCTGGACGACACGGAGAACCTGCGTCTGGCCCACACCATGGTGCGGCAGATCGCCCTCGACCAGCAGCGCTACGCCCGCCACCTGCCGTACGACTACCCGGCCAACTGCGCGCGCGAGACGCTGTGGGAGCTGTCGTCGGTGCTGTAGGGACTGTTCCGCGGAGGGTGACGACGGGCCCGGCCGGGCTGGGCGGTCATGACCGGCGCGATCCGCCTGAGCGGTAGCCCTACCGGGTCACCACGGTGTGAGCCGGGTAGATCTTCGGCTCCGCGCCATGGACGCCAAGCTCCTCCAGGACCGGAAGGACGGTCTTGCCGAACTCCCGGAAGGCCTCTTCCGACTCCCATACGTCGACGACGAGCCAGCCGTTCGGCATGGGAGCGGCTGCGTGCGAGACGAGGCCGGCCACCGGCCAGTCCGACGGGCTCTTGACCGGGCCGGGCCGCCCGGCGACCTTCTCCGCGCTCTGCTCGTACTGGGCCTCGGTCATCCCTGCGAATTCAAAGATCACGACGATCGCCATGCTGGCTCCTGGACAGTGGTGAGTCTGAACGGGCCCAGTCGACCACCTCGGTGAACCCCCCGCGCGCCCGCTGAGCCGAACGGCCGCTCCAAGCCCCGCGGAGACCCGAACGCTCCCGGTCCCCGTCGAGCCGCGGCCCCGGGTGCCGCCCGGCCGGACCGGCCGGGCAGCACCCGGGGGCGCCGGGGGTCGGACCCGGCGCCCCTGGCGCGGTCAGTCGTTGATGCAGGTGTTGCCGGCGGCGGGGTTCAGCAGACCGATGACGTCCACGCTGTTGCCGCAGATGTTGATCGGCAGGTGGATGGGCACCTGGATCACGTTGCCCGAGAGGAATCCCGGGGACCCGATGGCCGCACCCTTGGCACCGGCGTCGGCCGCCGCCGCACCGGTCCCGGCGACCACACCGGCAACAGCGGCCACGGCAACGAAGGCAGTGCGAATACGCATGTCTCTCCCAGATTTCGGTGGAACGAGGTGACCGCCGAAGCCCATCACGCCGAGCCGCGCCGACTCATCGGTTAATCGTTCCGTTTGCCGAGATTCACCCCCACGGGAGACACGCGTTTGACCCATTGGGCGCAACCGCGCCCCCAGCCCGGCCGCACACCCCGCCGACCGCCTCCCCCGGAAAATCGATTGCCCTGGATCGGCGCCGCCCCACACCATCGTCACTCGTGACCACCACGGCATCCCCCACCACCCGCTCACGTCTCGCCGGACTGCTGCCGGACCTCTCCCCGTGGCGGTCCTCCGCCGACTTCCGGCTGCTCTGGGTGCAGGGCATCGTCGCGATCTTCGCCAGTTCGATGGCCATGGTCGCGCTGCCGCTCCAGATCAAGGAGCTCACCGGCTCGCCGCTCGCGGTGGGGGCGATGGGCCTGGTCGAGCTGGTGCCGCTGGTGGTGTTCGGGCTGTACGGCGGGGCGCTCGCCGACGCCGTGGACCGCCGCAGGGTGATCCTGGCGACCGAGGCCGGACTCGCGGTGCTGGCGGTGCTGCTGCTGGGCAACGCGGTCCTGGCCACGCCCCGGCTGTGGCCGCTGTATGTGGTCGCGGGGTGCGTCTCGGCCCTGGCCGGGCTCCAGCGGCCCGCGCTGGACTCGCTGCTGGCGCGCATCGTGCCGCACGAGCAGCAGACGGCCGCCGCCGCGCTCAACGCGGTGCGCTGGCAGATCGGGATGATCGCCGGTCCGGCAGCAGCCGGGCTGGTGGTGGCGTACGCGGGTCACGGCACGGCGTACGCCCTGACGGCGGCGGGCTTCCTCGGCTCGGCGCTGCTGTGCCTGCGGCTCTCCCCCGCCCCGCCCGCGCACGGCGCGGACCGGCCGTCCCTGCGCGGCATCGCCGAGGGCGCGCGCTACGCGTGGTCGCGTCCGGTGCTGCTGGGCACGTACGCCGTCGACCTGGCGGCGATGTTCTTCGCGTTCCCGAACACGATCTTCCCGTTCCTGGCGGACGAGCTGGACGCGCCGTGGGCCCTGGGCCTGATGTACGCCGCCGGGTCGGCCGGATCGGTGCTGGTCAGCCTGACCAGCGGATGGACCGCACGGGTACGGCGGCACGGGCTGCTGGTGGTCTTCGGGGCCGCCGGATGGGGGCTGGCGATCGCGGCGGCCGGCTGGTTCTCCGACATCTGGCTGGTGCTGCTCTGTCTGGGCGCGGCGGGCGCCGGCGACATGCTGAGCGGCCTGGGGCGCTCCACGATCTGGAACCAGACGATCCCGGAGCGGTTGCGCGGACGGCTGGCGGGCATCGAGGTGCTCTCGTACAGCGTCGGGCCGCAGCTGGGCCAGGTCCGGGCGGGCGCGATGGCGGGGTGGACGGGCACCCGGTCCGCCTTCTGGTCCGGGGGCCTGGCCTGTCTGGCGTCCGTGGCCCTGCTGTCGGCCGCCCTGCCGAAGCTGGTGACCTACGACGCGGATACGGACGAGGAGGCGCTTCGCCGTAAGGCGCAGCGTGAGCGGGTCCCGGCGGCGTAGGGCCGGGCCCTCGGATTCGTGGGAGCTCAGACCAATTCGGGCTGGGGTTCCGGTTCCGGCTGCCCCGCGGGCACGGTATCCGTTTTCCATCCCTTGGTGGTCCGTACGTATCCGTACACCACTGAGCCCATTGCGAGAAGGAGAAGGGGCCCGAACACGAGCGGATACTCGGCCATTTCCAGCGACAGATAGCGGTACGAGAGCAGAAGCGCGGTGAAGACCGTCACCCCGTAAAGAACGAGCTGGATTCCCGACCGTTCCCAGCCCCGGTCGAAGGAGCGCATCGCCGCTTCTGTCGTGAGGGCGAAGACGACACCGGCGAGGAGATCCGCACCGTAGTGGTAACCGAATCCCAGCGTCGCGCTGAGCGTGGCGACCAGCCAGAACGTACCGGCGATCCGCCCGATCCGCGGGGCGTTGCGGGAATGGATGAAGATCGTGGTGGCCCACGCCGTGTGCAGGCTGGGCATGCAGTTGCGCGGCGTGACCCCGTCGTACGGGAAGGGGTGCGGGGCGCCGATGGAGGGCACCGTGTGCGGCCACATCTGGGCCAGCGCCCAGGGTTCGCCGCCGGTGCCGAAGGCGCCGTCGCCGTAGGTGAAGACCGGTCCGACCACGGGGAAGAGCATGTAGACGGCCGGTCCGACCAGGCCGATGACCAGGAAGGTGCGCACCAGGTGATGGCCGGGGAAGCGGCGCTCGGCGGCCACGTTGCGCAACTGGTACAGCGCGAAGAGGGCCGCCGCGAGCGGCAGCTGCCCGTAGACGAAGTGGAGGATGTGGGAGCCGACCGGGCCCCCGGCCTCGACGATCCGGCCGGCCACCCAGGAGGGGTTGCCCAGCGCGTGGTCGGCGGTCACCACGTACTGGTCGAGCACGTTCGGGCGCGTCTTCGAGGTGATGAGCAGCCAGGTGTCGCCCGTCTTGTGGCCGACCACGAGGAGCATCCCCAGCCCGACGCCCTTGAGCATCAGGAGGCGCTCCTTGCCGGTGCGGCGGGTCACGGCGATGACGGCACAGGCCAGAATCACCCACAGCGGACCGTTCCCGAAGGCCATCTTGGCGTCGACGGCCCAGCGCACCAGCATGAAGACGGCGTCGATACCGACCGCGAACCCGGCGGCGACGAACCGTTGCCGCCAGGTGAGCACCACCATCATCAGCGCCATGCCGGCGTACAGGAGCGGCCCCGATTTGGGGGCGACGATCAGCTCCGGAACCTGGCCGGTGATCGGCCCGGACATGCCGTAATAATGCGCGGTGATCTCCAGTGCGACGAAAAACCCCAGGGTCGCCACACCTACGGCAGCCCACAGGATCCCCCGCGGCCGACGCAGCGCGGAGAAATCCATTCTGAAGTTTATTCGCGAAAGCACCCGCGGTATTATCGAGTTCAATTATCCGGCCGATGTGTGAGATATTCCGTTAATAGGTCGCCCCTCGTGCCGGACAGCGTGTTTCTCCGGTGAAGGACGGGCGTTGGGGGCGACCGCCGTTCGATCATGCTATCGGAGCGGGGCGGGTGGTTTGCCGGGCCGTGGGTGCCGCGAGGCCCCCCGGGCTGTCGGCCGGGGGGCCTCGGCAAACGCGGGCGGGGAGAGAGGGTGATCCTTTCGCCTTACGGAGTGAGGACTCGCGCGGCGGCCGTAAGAGCGACACGCCACGGGTATCCCTCCGGAGGCCCCTCCTCCGGCTGATTCGGAATGAATGCTTCCTCGCCGTGGAGCACGGTCACTCCGGCCGCGCGCAGTGTCTCCACCGAGCGCTCGAACGCGGGGTGGCGCACCTGGGCGGCGTTGACGCAGGGCATCGCCACGGTCGGAACGCCCTTGCCGATCACCTCCGCCACGACCCCGATGACAAAACTGTTCGTCAGCCCGAGCGCCCATGCGTTGACCGAGTTGAAGGTGGCCGGCGCGAACAGGACGGCGTCGGCCTCCGGCCACACGTCGGGCTCGCCGGGCCGCCCGTAGTCGAAGCGCACCGGATGCCCGGTCAGCACCGCCAGCCCGTCGAGGCTGCCCTCCAGCCAGTGGGCGGCGGACGGCGTGAGCCCGAGGCAGACGTCCCAGCCGTCGGCCTGGGCGGCCTCGACGACCCCGGCCACGTCGAAGACCGGGGGCGCCGCCGAGCAGAACAGATAAAGAGTCCGAGGCATCGTCATGACACCCATCCCACCCCGGCAAGTGGATCACATGCAACCGCCTCCTGCTCCGCTCCTCACCCCACGCCGGGTGCCGGTGGAGCGGCGGCCTCCAGTTCGGCGACGCTGCCGGACATGATCGTGCGCACGTGCTCGGTGATGTGCTCCGCCGGCCAGTCCCACCAGGCCACGGCCAGCAGCCGGGCGATGTCCTGTTCGCTGTAGCGGGTACGGACGAGGCGGGCGGGGTTGCCGGCGACGACGGCGTAGTCGGGTACGTCGCTCGCGACCATGGCGCCGGAGGCGATGATCGCGCCGTGTCCGATCCGCACGCCGGGCATCACCTTCGTGTCGTAACCGAACCAGACGTCGTTGCCGACGACCGTGTCCCCCCGGTTCGGCAGGTCCGTGAGCAGGTCGAAGTGGTCGGACCAGGAGCCGCCCAGGGTGGGGAAGGGAAAGGTCGAGGGGCCGTCCATGCGGTGGTTGGCGCCGTTCATGAGGAACCGCACGCCCGTGCCCAGCGCGCAGAACCTGCCGATGATCAGCTTCTCCGGGCCGTAGTGGTAGAGCACGTTCCGCGTTTCGAACGCGGTCGGGTCGTCCGGGTCGTCGTAGTACGAGTACTCCCCGACCTCGATCAACGGGGACTTCACCAGGGGCTTGAGCAGCACCACGCGTGGCTGCCCGGGCATGGGGTGCAGGACCGTGGGATCGGCGGGCAGGGGCATGGCGGGTGGTCCTTCCGGGCGGTGGCTCACTGTCCGCTCCATGATCGCGCCACCACGCCCCGCCGGGACACCGATTTTGTACGTGGCTCGCTGTCGCGGCAGGCGTGTCGGAGGCTCAACGCGAAGGCGATGAGGTCGTGTTGAGGCTCGGTCGGGGTTTTGGGCGTCCTGGGGCTGGAGAGGTCACCGGTTGCCCGGAGCGGCGTCGCCGCTCCTCGTCCCGACCGTCCATCCCCTTGGAGACTGCCCATGTCCGATGTCAACAGCCCCTGTCTGCCCGGGACTCCCTGCTGGGTCGACCTCGTGGTACCCGACCAGCGGGCGGCATTCGCCTTCTACCGTGACGTCTTCGGCTGGGAGGTCGCGGCCGGGACGCCGGAGAGCGGTGGGTACGCCATCTGCACCCTGAAGGGGAAACCCGTCGCCGGTATCGCGACCGCGATATCCCCCGACGGCGGGCCCGCCGCGCGGAGTGTGTGGACCACCTACTTCGCCGTCGCCGACGTCGACGCGAGCGTGAAGACGATCGTGGAGAGCGGCGGCTCGGTCGTCGGTCCCGGCACCGACGTGCGCACGCTCGGCCGGGTGGCGACAGCCACCGATCCCACGGGGGCGGCGTTCGGACTGTGGCAGGCCCGGGACTTCTTCGGCGCGCGGATCGTCAACGAGCCAGGTGCGTTCATCTGGAACGAGCTGAACACCAGCGACCCCGACGCCGCGTCGCGCTTCTACGCCCGCGTCCTGGGCATCGCCAGGACCCCGATGGAGGGCGAGCCGGGATACTTCGCCATCCAGGTGGACGGGCGGACCGTCGCCGGAATGCAGGGGCTCGACAAGCTCCCCGAGGGCACGCCCTCGCACTGGCTGACGTACTTCGAGGTCGACGGCACCGACCGCGTGGCCGAGGCCGTCGTCCGGGCGGGCGGCGCCGTCCGCAAGCCTCCCTTCGACATGAGTACCGGCCGGATGGCGGTCGTGCAGGACCCGCAGGGCGGCACCTTCGCCGTCATCACCCCCTTCCGCGGCGAGGCCGGCTGACGGCATGGGCGGGGCCGGGCCGCCGCGTCAATGGGACGGCGGAGTGGTGCCCGGCCCCTGGCGCGGGCCCGCTTCCGCCGGGTGGCCGCACGCGAGCGGGCGCGCCGGGCGGGATACCGGAGGGGGTGTGAGACTGCCTCAAGGAGGAGGTGGTCGGCCATGGGCCGGGATGGCGCCGAGAACCCCGGTGGCGGCGAGCGGTTGCTGGAGGAGTTCCTCGCCCAGGTGCACGCCGCGCCACCGATGGACCTGCCGGCCCTGGTGAACCGGTGCGCCGAGACGTACGGCCTGGGAGAGGTCGTCATCTATCTGACCGACCTTCAGCAGCGCCGGCTGGTCCCGCTCACCGAGGGGCTGGCGACCCTGGACATCAACACGTCCATCGCCGGCTGGTGCTACCGGACGGTGTCGCTCCGCATGGAGGACGTGGAGACCGGCGTCCTGTGCCTCTGGCTACCTGTCGTGGACGGAGCCGAGCGGCTGGGGGTGCTGGGGGTGCGGACGCGCTCCGTGGACGCCGTACGGCTGCGGCGCTGCCGGATGCTGACCCAGGTCGTGGCGATGGCCATCACCTCCAAGCGCGCCTACAGCGACAGCTTCGCGCGCAAGGCGCGGGCCGAGCGGATGCGACTGCCCGCCGAGATGCTCCGCGCCTTCCTCCCCCCGCGCACCATCGGCAACACGCATGTCGTCTCCACAGCCGTACTCGAACCGGCGTACGAGATCGGCGGTGACGCCTTCGACCACTCGCTCACCCAGTCCACCCTGCACGCCGCGATCCTCGACGCCATGGGCCACGACCTGGCCTCCGGGCTGACGACCTCGGTCGCGCTGGCGGGCTGCCGCAACGCGCGTCGGGCCGAGGCGGGGCTGCTCGACCTCGTCGACACCATCGACCAGGCACTCGCCCAGTGGCTGCCGGACAAGTACTGCACCGGCATCCTCACCCAGCTCGATCTGGCCACCGGAGTGTTCAGCTGGTGCAACTGCGGGCATCCGCCGCCTCTGCTGATCCGGGACGGGCGCGTCGTCGACGGCGCCCTCGAACGCACCCCTCAGCCGCCGATGGGTCTGCCCGCCAGGTTCAGCACCGAGCCCAGAGCCGTCCACCAGGTGACGCTGGAGCCCGGCGACCGGGTGCTGCTCTACACCGACGGCGTCACGGAGGCGCGCACCGCCGGGGGCGGGGAGTTCGGTGTGGAGCGCTTCACCGACTCCATCATCCTCGCCACCGCGGCGGGCGAACTGGCCGCGGAGACACTGCGGCGCCTCATCCACTCCATCCTCGACAGCGGGGAGAGTGACCTGCGCGACGACGCCACCATGCTCCTCATCGAATGGTGGGCGCCGTCGACGAAGCCCGAGCCACGCCGGGGGTGAGGGCGAGGAACTCGCAGGGCGGACATGCCTGCGGTCACCTTGAGGAAGGCGTTCCCTCGCGCTGGTGGGCGGGCTCATCGGGGCCCGCCGACAAAGCCGGGTGCGCACGGCTCCTGACGTTCCGTCACAGGATTTGGCTGATCCTGTAGGCGACACCCCCCTCGACGAGGTACCCCGACCCCACGCAGACCGTGTCGTTGAGCCACGCGTAGGCCTCGGCCCCCGTCTCGAAGAGGGGGGTGGTGCGGAAGTAATAGCGGGCGGGATGGACGCGGTGCCGCTCGGCGGGGTCGGCCATGGCGTCGCGCAGATCGGGCGGGGTGACCCAACGGCCCCCGTAGGTCAGATACAGGAGCGCGCCGTCGTGGGTGCGCAGGGTCAGACGCACATCCAGGCGCATCGTCGCGTCCGGGGCGAACAGCGCCCAGTCCCCGCCTCCGGGCAGTACCTCGCCGCGCACTCTGGGGCCCGCGAAGGTGCCGCCCGCGGCGCCGAAGAAGACGCGGCGGCCGAACGGTCCGTCACCGACGGGCAGCCGCGGGTCCAGGTCGACGACCATGTCGAACAGATGGGCGGTGCGGACGTTGCCGACATCCTTCACCCGTGGATCCACGGGCACTCGACGGCTGTCGACGGCGACGGCCGACGCGTGCGACGGCTCGGATACGCGGTGATCCTGCACAACTGCCTCCTGGAGGACGCCGGTTCGGGTGAGCCGGCTCCGGCGCGGACAAACGCTGGGCAACAAAACGTACGACCGGTCGTATAGTTAAGGCAAGGGAGTGGGAGGATGGAGTGGATGAGCGAGCACACGGGGCGTCAGCCCGCGCACAGGACCGCACCTTCACTGCGGGGCGGAGAGGAGGCGGTGGTGGACCAGCGGCTCCTTCGCGGCGCCCGGACGCGGCAGAAGGTCGCACGCCACGGCGTCGACGTGGCCTCGCAGGAGGGGCTCGAAGGCCTCAGCATCGGCCGGCTCGCGACCGATCTCGGGCTGAGCAAGAGCGGCGTGCAGACCCTCTTCAAGACCAAGGAGAACCTGCAACTCGCGGTCGCGGAGGCGGCCCGCCAGGCGTTCACCGAGGCGGTCGTCCGACCCGCCGAGAGCGCCCCGCCCGGGGCCGCCCGACTGCGTGCGCTCACGGAACACTGGATCGTCTACGCCGAGGAACCCCTCTTCACCGGCGGCTGCTTCTGGGCCGCCAACCTGCCGGAGTTCGACGACCGGCCCGGAAGCGTGCGCGGCGTACTGGCACTGCACCGCCGCACCTGGCAGGCACTCCTCGCGCGCGAGCTGCGGCACGCCGTCGAATCCGGCGAAATCACCCCACAGGACCCAGATCTGACGGCGTTTCAGATCGATGCGGTGTTTCATGCCGCCAATCTGGCGCTGCGTCTGGGCGAGGCCGGTGCCGTCGCCCGGGTCCGCCGCACGGTGGACGGGTTCCTCGCGCCGGCGCGCTGATGAAGACCCCTTTCCGCCCCGGGACGAGCGAAACAACCGTGAAACGTGTGCTGACTAGGGTCGGCGGATGAGCAGCACAGTGAACGGGGCAGCCGCCGCCCCGATGCGGATCCGGGCAGCCGTCGAGGACGACCTGGAGGAACTGACCCGGATCTACAACCACTACGTCGTCGAGACGCCGATCACCTTCGACATCGAGCCGTTCACCGTCGAGCAGCGCCGCCCATGGCTGGCCGCCCACCCCGGCCACGGCCCGCACCGGCTCCTGGTGGCCGAGGAGGGCGGCACGGTCCTCGGCTACGCGACCAGCAGCGCGTTCCGCCCGAAGCCGGCGTACTCGACCTCGGTCGAGACCAGTGTCTACCTGGCGCCCGAGCAGGTGGGCCGTGGTGTCGGCAGCCAGCTGTACACGGCGCTCTTCGAGGTGCTGAAAGGCGAGGACGTACGCCAGGTGCTCGCCGGTGTGGCCCTGCCGAACGAGGCATCCCTCCAGCTCCATCTGCGCTTCGGCTTCCAGCCCGTCGGGGTGTACCGGGAAGTCGGGCGGAAGTTCGGCAGGTACTGGGACGTCGCCTGGTTCCAGAGGCCCGTGTAGACCTCCGGAACCACGCCCCTCCCCCGTCCGGCGCCGCCGGTCAGAGGGTGTTCGAGCTGGAGCGGCCGAAGAACTCGACCTCCGCGATGGCGACCTGCTTGTCGCCGGAGGTCGCGTAGGCCGTCTCGACGGTGAGGCGGACCCGGACGGCGTCGCCGACCCGGAAGGAGCGGCGCTGGCCGCCCGCGCCCTGGTCGAGGGTGATGTCGCGGGTCGTGGTCCTGCCGTCCTTCGTGGTCACCGTCGCCTTGAGGCGGTGCGGCAGCGCCGAATCGCCCAGCTTGTCGGCGCGCGCGGAGACGCCCGGCGTGATGACCACGTCCAGCAGCCGGGTGGGCTCCGCGAAGCTCACCTCGATCCACTGGCCCTGCCCGGACTGCGAGACGCCCGGACCCCACCACGTGTTGCTGCGCTTGTCGAAGGCGAGCTGCGGCTGGTGTCCGGCGTAGGAGCGCGAGGCGCGGAAGCCGTCGGGCGCCACGGGGGCGCGCTTGGCGAAGTGGTCGCGCGTGGCGTTGACGGCGTCGGGGACGTACAGGACCGCGAGGACGACGCCGGTCACCACGACGGCCACCCCCACCCAGGTGCCGATGCGGTCGAACATCCGGCGCAGCGGGGGCCGTTCGCCCGCCCACGGGGTGTCGCGTTCCCGGCCGAGCAGACGGCGCCACCAGGGGCGGTGTGCGGTGGGCTGTTCGGCCTCCTCGGCGAGCGGCATCGCGCACCGTCCGCAGAAGTGACGGTCGGGCCGGTTGGGGGTGGCGCACCACCGGCACGGTGGCCCGCCGGCGTCCTCACGGTGGCCGGGGGCGCGGACCTGCGGACGGTCGGCGTCGGGGCGCCCGGGCAGGACGGGCGCGACGGGCGGCGGCGCGGCCGGACCCGGCGTCTGCGGGTCGGCGACGGGGACGAGCAGGGACCGGGCCCGTTCGTCGGCGCTGTCCGCGGGGTCTTCGGCGGCGGCCGACGCCGGGGTGGGTGGCATCGGCACCGTGGGCGCGTTGTCGCCCGCGTCGTATCCCGTGTCGTACGGGGGCCGGGCGGCGGGGATGGACGGTGGCCCCTCCCCGTCCCGGCCGGACGCGGGAGCCGGGGCCCGCTCCACAGGCGCGGGGGCGCCCGCCGAGGGGGCGTTGTGGTCGCCGGCCGGTGGCGCGTCCGGCAGGGCCCGGGGGGTGACCGGCGGGCCGCCGGCGGGGTGGTCCATGACCGAGTCGCGGGCGGCGGCACTGTCCGCGGTGGCCGGGAGGCGGGGCGTGCGGGCCCCGGCCCGGTCCCAGCCCAGGACGGCACCGCAGGAGTCGCAGAAGGACTGGCCGGGTTCCGCGCGGGTGCCGCACTCGGCGCAGTTCTGGGAGGTCATCGCTGCGGGGTCCTTTCAGCGGCGGATACTTCTACGGTGTAGGGCATATGGGCGGGGCGGGCGGCGGCGACGAGCACGTCCAGGCGGTGGGCGTCGGCCGGGGTGGGCTCGGGCAGCCGGAGCGCGACGTGCAGACGCGGGCGCGGGGCGCCGGGGAACGGGCCGAGGGGCCGCGCGTGCCAGGCGGCACCGCCGCTCTCGGTGATCTCGGGCGTGACGCCGAAGACCAGACGTACCGCCTCGGCCAGGCCCCGCCGGGTGCCGCGGACGCGGTGCAGCCGGGTGGCCGCCGCGACGGCGGCGCGCAGCCGGGCCTCGGACTCGATGCCTTCGGTCTCGGCGCCGACCCAGGTGCCCAGCCACCGCGCGAAGTCCACGGGCGTCAGGGCCGGGTCGAAGTAGGTGTCGAGGCAGTCCAGGACGTTGAGGACGGGGGCGAGCACATCGTCGAGTCCGCCGACGAAGCGCTGGGCGAGGTCGTCGTCGGCGAACACGGCCGGGAGCATGGCGCCGATGGGCGCCGACGACCCCAGGCCGTCGACCGAGCCCCTGCCGCCGGTCATGACGCGTCCCCGATCACGCGGACGCGGTGGTCGTAGGAGAAGACCAGCGACGGCGCGTCGAGATCGATACGGTCGGTGGGGTCACCGCGTTTGCCGGTGAGCGGGTCGGCCGGATGCAGGACGACCTGGTCGACGAGTTCGACACCGGGGACGCGCTGCAGGACCGCGAAGACCTCGCCGGACTGCACGGGGCGGCCGAAGGGCCAGCCGCGGCCGTCCGCACCGCCGGTGAGCGGGTCCAGGTGGTGGTAGAGGGCGTCGTGGGCCCGGCGGCGCACCAGGTCGGTGTCGGCGCCGCGGAAGGCGTGGACGGTGGCGACGACGGTGACGCCCTGGTAGTAGGGCGGCCCGACCGCGAGGCGGGTGCCGATGAGGCGGCGTTCGTCGAGGTGCCGGGTGATCCGCCCGAGCAGCTCGTCGCCGGGCACGAGTTGCTCGAAGCGGAGCCGGCCACCGGGGTCGGGGACCGCCTGCGGGACGACCACGACCCGTACCGCGTAGGCGCCGTGCTCCTCCGCCTCGCCCTCCAGACACGTGATGCGGGCGGTCTCCGGGGCGGCACGGCGGGCCAGCTCCTCGTAGTCGCGCAGGGTCACGGCACGCTCCTGGGCGCGCAGGGTGATGGGGGCCCGCAGCTTGGCCTCCTCGACCGTCTCGCCGGCGACACCGCCGCGCGCGGCCTCGCGGTTGACGACCTCGGCGACGTACGGGATGGACGTCCGCAGCACCCGGACGGCGCCCCGGGCCACATTGCCCGAGCGTCCGCCGCCGGTCCGGTAGCGGCGGGCGCGGATCACGGACCCCTTGGCGGCGACGGCGCCGTACTGCCGCAGGCTGCCGTCGGGCTCGCGGACGGCCGGGCCGAAGGCGATCTCCCCGGTGGCGGCGTCCAGGGTGATGTGCCGGTCGTCGGGGCGGGACGCGGCGAAGTGGGGTACGACCCGCCAGTCCTGCCAGCCGTCGTGCCCGGCGGTCTGGAGCAGCAGGGGCGGATCGTCGGCGACGACGGGCGCGTGGGCCAGGCGCAGCCGCTGACCGGGCAGGCCGGTCGACTCGCCGAGGGCCTCGTCGTGGACGGTCTCGGCGTGCACGGCGCGGGTGGTGGCGCCGATGGTGAAGGCCTCGGCGGAGCGGATGGTGGGCGTCGTCGTGTAGAAGGGCTGGCCGGGCAGCGGGTCGGTGACGCGGCAGCGCACCCAGCCCGCCTCCTGGCCGCCGTTGCGGGACAGCACATGGCCGCCCGGGACGTGCAGGACGATGTCGCCGGGGCGGTTGAGGCCGCCGGTGCCGTCCCGGTCGACCTCGCAGGGCTGCCAGCCGTCCTCGGTCCACGCCTCCCACACCAGCGGCGGCTGACGGGGGTCGACGCCGACGCCGTCGACGCGGCTGTCGAGTTCGAGGGCGAGGGCGCAGTCCGGGACGGCGGCGCTGAGCCCCAGCAGCAGGCAGTCGCCGACGCGGGGCGATGCGGCGAAGCACGCCAGGTCGCGCCCCTCGACGAGGTCGGCGGTACGGTCGGCGACCGGCTCGCCCTGATGCTGCACCACCAGGTGGCCGAGGAAGCAGGGGACGACCGTCAGATCGCGTTCGGTGGCGAAGACGACGGCCTCGTCCCGTTCGGTGCGTACGGTGGAGACCTCGGTGCCCACCGGCACGGAGATGGGCTCCTCCTGCGGGGCGGACAGCCAGAAGGTGACCTCGGTGCGGGCCGGCGCCGGCGGGAACAGGGTGATCCCGGCCAGGTCGAGGAAGGCCAGATGGTTCTTCTCCGGCACCCGGTTGAGGCGGTAGACGATCTGGTCGGCCATGTGCGCGACCGTCTCGATCAGGGTGACACCGGGGTCGGAGACGTTGTGGTCGGTCCACTCCGGGGCGCGTTGCTGGATGTAGCGCTTGGCGTCGTCGACGAACTGCTGGAAGCGGCGGTCGTCGAGGTTGGGCGAGGGCAGGGACATCAGCGTTCGCTTTCGGGGTGGGTACCGGGGCCGGCCGGTCCGCCGGGACCGTCCGAGGGACCCGGCAGACCGGGTTCGTCGTGGGAGGGGATGACGTAGAAGGGGAAGACCAGACTGCGCGGGTTGTTGGTGCCGCGGATGGAGTAGCGGACGTCGATGTACAGCACGCTCTGGTCGTCTCCCGCGGTGACGTCCACCTCGTGCACCTCGATACGCGGCTCCCAGCGGTCGAGGCTGATCAGGACCTCGTGCTGGATGCGGCCCGCGGTCTGCTCGTTGACCGGCGCGAAGACCAGGTCGTGGATGGCGCAGCCGAACTCGGGGCGCATGGGCCGCTCCCCGGGCGCGGTGGCCAGTACGAGCCGGATCGCCTCCTCCACCTCGCGCTCGCCGCTCACCAGGGCGATACCGCCGGTGGGCCCGATGCGCAGCGGGAACGCCCAGCCCGACCCGACGAACTGCTCGGCCATCAGAGACCCACCCGTTCCCTTCTCGTACGTCACTCGCGTCCTCGTCATGAGGGCAGCGGGTACTTCTTGTTGTTGACCATGACCAGACCGTTGAGCATGAGCGTGGCCGCGCGGATGCCCACGTTGGCGGTGGAGTTGATCTGCACACCGGCGCCGGCGGTCATGGTCGCGGCGGCCCCCGCCTTGAAGTCGAGGACACTCGCCGCCGACACGCCCACCACACCGGCCAGGGAGCGGAGGCTGACCAGACCGCTGCCCTGGATGCTGAGCGCACCACCGCTGCGGATGGACACGTTGCGCTTGGCCCTGAGGTGGAGGTCGGTGCCCGCCTCGACCGACACCGAGCGCCCGCCCTTGATGGTGACGGCGCCCGCGCTGTCCACGGTGATCTCCGTCTTGGTGCGGTCCAGGTTGATGGTCAGCCGGTCGTTGCCGGTGGCGATCCGTACGCCCTGCTCGCGGCCCCCGGTCTGCTGGCTGAGCAGGTCGACGCGGTTGCCCCGGCGGTCGGACAGGGTGTGCCGGATGGCCTGCTTCTTCAGCCCGTGGTGCAGGGGGACCTCGTTCGGGGTCGGCTTGTCGCGGCCGTTGTAGAGCCCCCCGATCACGAACGGGTGGTCCAGGGCGCCCCGGTCGAAGCCGACGAGCACCTCGTCCCCCACGTCCATGGGGAACACACCGCCTCCGCCCTTGCCGCCGAGTTGCACGCTGCGCGCCCAGTCACTGACGTAGGTGTCGTCGAGCCAGGGGAACGTGAGCTTGACCCTGCCCTGCTCCAACGGGTCCTGTACGTCGGTGACCAGCGCGTTGACCACGCCCGGCAGCCGGGCTCCCGCGACCGCGCCCCCGCCGCCGGAGGCCAGCCCGTACAGCGAACGCCACTGGCGTCCGGTGACGTTCACCCAGGACTCGTAGTGCTTGCCGTCGCCGAAGACGTGCCGTACCGAGGTGACGGTGTACTTGCCCTCGAAGGGTTCCCCGACCCGGGAGAGCGCCACGGGCACGCCCGGCCGCAGCTTGGGGTTCCCGCGCACGACGACCTCCAGCTCGGCGAAGGCGGAGGTCACATCGGCGGCCAGGGCCTCGGCGGCGTGGCGGACCTCGCTGACGGTGTCATAGGGCACATCGGTCTCGACGAGCCTGGCGGGCCTGAACTTCCGCGCGATCCGGCTGGAGTCGGTGCCGATCCCGATGCCCGCGTCCGTATCGACGTTCTGCGTCTCCTTGATCTGCCTCTTGGTGGTGACGTTCCAGCCGCGCGACTCGACCTTGCCGACCTGGTCGGCGGCGGTGACCGCGGCCCGCAGCCGCAGGATGTCCTTGCGCGCCCGCAGCACGAACGGGCTCTTCTCGCTGTCGGTCCGCGGCGAGGGCGCACCGGAGGACGACTTCGGCCGGACGAACTGGAAACGGCCCTGGGCGTCCAGCGACATGACCATCTTGTTCTCGTCGGCGAGCCGGGCGAGGAAGTCCCAGTCGGTGACGTTGGGCTGGCTGAGGAACTCGTACAGCGTCCGGGTCGCCTCGATACGGCCGATGCGCACACCGTCCTGGACCGCCAGTGTGCGGGCGATGTCGGAGGCGAGCTGGTTGCGGTACGCGACGACCCGGCGCTGGCGCATCAGCCGGTGCCCGTAGTCGTAGCCGCGCACGACGGTGAAGGTGCCGGTCCCGTCGTAGTCGGCCTCCAGGCCGGTGACCTCACCGACCATCAGGGGGTCGCCCGTGCCCTGGCCGTCGGCGATCGGCGTGATGACCACCTCGGTACCGAACTTCGCCTTCAGCTCACGCAGGACCACCCGGTCGGGGTCGCGGAAGGTGAGCCGGAAGGCGGCGGGCACGCCCGCTCCCTGGTCGACCGAGCCGTCCACCAGCAACGGGGCGATGTCGTGCGCGAGTTCCCGGCCGTCGAACGTGACACGCAGGATGCTGGAGTACGCGATCGGCGGCATCAGCGACGCACCTCCTCGGCGGCGGGCAGGATGAGTTCGGCGCCGGACCCCAGCCGGGACGGGTCGTCGATGCCGTTCGCCTCGGCGATCGCCCGCCACGCCGTGGCGTCCCCGTACTGGCGCCACGCCAGCGACTGCAGCGTGTCCCCCGCGACGACGCGGTGTACGCGCTGCACGGTGAGCGCGCCCGAGGTGGGGTTCTGCCACTTCGTCTTGGAGGGGATCTCGTGCAACCGCATCTGGCAGGTGGCCCGAATGGGCACACCGGTGGTGCCGAACAGCGAGTACGCGGCGTCGACGGAGGAGACGTACGCGGTGAACCGGGCGGTCGAGAACGACCCCCATTCGAAGACCACCCAGGGCGGCGACGGCTGATCGGCGTCGATGCTCAGATCGGTGGTCTCGCAGCAGCTCAGCAGCGTCTCCACCTTCTTCAGGACCGTGTCGTCGGACGGGTCGTCCGAGGAGTCCAGGAAGATCTCGACGGTCATCTCCCGGGGATCGGGCCCCATGAACTCCGGCTTGGAGCCGTCCCGTACGGCAGCGGTCGTCGTCACCTTCCACTGGGCGCGGCGGCTGATCGAGAGCTGAGCGGGGTTGAACTCGAAGCTGAACGTCTCGATCAGCCCCCCGGGGGTGGTGCTCGTGCCGAGCGGGGGCTCGTGGATGGCGAGGGTGGCGCGTACCAGGCTCTTGCCCGCGCCCTTGCTGCTCTTGGCCATGTGCTCTTCCTCTGCGGTCCTTCGTCCGGTGGGCCCTCGGGCCGTCAGTCGGTGAAGCCGTGGTGGGCGATCTCCAGCACCTCCGTGGCGACGCCGGGACTCGCCGGGTCGAGCGTCGGCCCCTGCCAGCTGACCGGCAGGACGTCGATCAGCCCCCAGCGGGCCACCTCCGACCCGTCCGCCCGCAGCGCCGAGATCTGGGCGGTGGGCCGCTTGATCCCGGTCTGCACGGAGGAGATCCACTTGGCGACCTTCGTGGTGTCCGGGGTGAGCGGCCGGGTCAGCCGGATGGTGGAGAAGGTGACGCGGGTGGGCAGCGCCCAGACGAACCCGTTGTTGCCGCCCTCCTGCCGATGCTCGATCTCCACCTGGGAGGACAGCCCCTCGCACCCGTTGAAGTAGCCGAGGCTCTCGCCGTCGATGGCGAGGGTGAACCAGATGGTGGAGCCCGGGTCCTGACGGGGCATCGGGGTGCGCCTTTCTCTCGCTGGTGGGGTGTCCGTCGCCGCCGGTCAGCGGCGGGAGTCGCGCAGTCGGCCGATCCGTTCGCGGTCCATGCGCAGCTCCGTCCGGATCTGGCGGGTGACGCGGCCGATGATCCGGTGCACCAGCTCGTCGAGCTGGAACTCGCTGAGCCGCCGCGGATCCAGCCCGCCCTCGGGCACCGCCGCGTATCCCGGCGGGTTCGCCGAGTGTCCGGGCAGGGGATCGACGGTGTACCCGGACACCGCGTTCGCCGTCCCCGACACGACGGAGTCGTACGACGGCAGGTCGTCGTCGCGCCGGGCGGCGCCGGAGGCCGGTGCCGTCCGGTCCGATCGCGCCTGCCCGGCCGGGGGCCGGCTCAGATGCTCCAGGGTGGGTGCGACGGACGCTGCCGCGGCGGCTGCGAGGGCTCCGACGGTACGGCCGGGGGCCCGC
>NZ_JBJHPC010000551.1:0-4755 GCF_045257485.1 Streptomyces sp. YS-3
GGCGAGGGGCGCCGCGGCTGTGAGGGCGCCCTCGGGCACGCCCCGGGCGCTCCGGGGGCGGCTTGACCTCGCACGGGTGAATTGGGGAGCCGATCGCCGCCGAGGGGAACGCACCGCCCCCTCCGTTCGTCCCACACGCGGGGGGTGACCCGTGAGGCAGCCGTCCGCCCCTGTCGTTTTGGGGGACGGCATGGCACCATCACGACGTCGCCGAAATGTTACTGACGGTAAATCACCTACCGTATTGCCTGGTGTTGTCCGGTTGTCCGGAGGGGGAGACTTAGTGCAGCCGCGCCGCTTGGCCACCGCGATCACCGTGGTGTGCGCCCTGACCGTGCTCGCGATGCCGGCCACGGCGTTCGCCGCGCCGAATCCGACGCCGGACCCGACCGCCACGAGCGCTCCCCCGGCCGCCCCGCCCGCGTCCTCGGAGCGCCTGGAGGACGTGCGGAAGCAGATAGACGAGCTCTACCGGCAGGCGGCGGTCGCGACCGAGGCGTACAACCAGGCCCAGGAGCAGACCAAGCTCCAGTCCGCCGAGATCGTGAAGATCGCCCAGGAGATCGTCAAGGGCGAGGAACGGATCAAGCGGCTCAGGGACCAGGCGGGCGCGACGGCCCGGCTGCAGTACCGCACGGGCGGGCTGCCGGCCGGGGCGCAGATGATGCTCAGCGGCAACCCGGACAGCTTCCTCGACGGCGCCGACCGGCTGCGCCAGGGCCAGCAGGCCGCCCAGGGCATGCTGGCCGAACTGAACCGTACGCAACAGGACTTGGCGCAGTACTCGAAGGACGCCTCCGCCCAGTGGAAGCGGCTGGAGGCGAACCGGGTCAAGAAGGAGACCGCCAAGAAGGAGGTCACCGGCAAGATCGCCGCCGCCGAGAAGCTGGAGTCCCAGCTGGAGGCGAAGGAGCGCGAGCGGCTCGCCGAGCTGGAGCGCCGCCAGCAGTACAAGGCGCAGACGGACTGGCTCGGTTCGGGAATACTGAAGGAGATCAACGGCAGGGCGAGCGAGCAGGGCCGCAGGGCGGTGAAGTTCGCGACCGACCAGATCGGCAAGCCGTATGTGTGGGGCGCCGAGGGACCGAGCTCGTTCGACTGCTCGGGACTGACCTCGCAGGCCTGGCTCGCGGCGGGCCACGGTATCCCGCGCACCTCGCAGGAGCAGTGGGCACAACTGCCGCATGTCGCCATCAAGGACATGCGCCCGGGCGACCTCATCATCTACTTCGCGGACGCCACCCATGTCGGGATGTACATCGGCGACGGCGCGATCGTGCACGCCCCCCGCCCGGGCCGCAACGTGACGGTCGCGGGCGCGGGCACCATGCCGATCCTGGGAGTGGTCCGCCCGGACAAGTGAGGCAATGTGGCATATGCCATGCGCCATTTGCCGAACAGACACCGAACGCCATTCCGCTGCGCGGCCCACTGCGGCTAGGGTCCCGGACTGGCGGCAACGCAGCCCGGCGTTCCGCGGCGCCCTCGGGAGGAGGGAGACCGGAACGATGCCCGCACCGCACATGGAGTCCCCCCTGACGCCCCCGCGAGGGCCGGACGAACCGGTCCCGGCCGCCTCGTCCGCCGCCGGTCCGTCCACTCCGGCCCCCGCTCTGCCAAAAACGCGGGCACCCGGCCGTCCGGGTGGCCCGGACGGCCCGGATGCCTTCAACAAGGGCGCGGGCGCGGCGGTCCTGCCCGCGCCGCCGCACCCCAGCGGCACCCACGGCACACGCGGCGCGATCGGTCCCGGACCGAGGGCGGACGCCGCCGGCGCCGCCGCGCAGCCCGCCACCGCCCAGCCCGCCACCGCCCTCAACCTGCTCGTCATCGAGGACGACCCCGGCGGCCCCTTCACCGTCTCCGAGCTGCTCCACAGCACCGGGACCCGGGTCCGTATCCGTACCGCGCGCAATCTCACCGAGGCCGAGCGGCTGCTCACCGACGACGTGAACTGCATCCTCCTCGACCTCGCGCTGCCCGGCCGCGACCCCGACGACGAGCTCGCGGCGCTGCGGCATCTGCTGCGCCTGGCGCCCCGGCACCCGGTCCTCGCCCTCACCGCCTCCACGCACGCCGAGCGCGCCGCCGAGGCCGTCCGCGTGGGCGCGCAGGACTACCTCTTCCGCGACGAACTGGACGGCAGGCTGCTGAGCCGCGCCATCCGGTACGCGGTGGAGCGCAAGCGCGCCGACACCGCGCAGTACAAGCTCGCGGAGTCCCGGCTGCGCGCCCAGGAGAACGCCCGCCTCGAACGCGGGCTGCTGCCCACGCCCCTGCTGGAGGGCTCCGAGCTGCGCTTCGCCGCCCGCTACCGGCCGGGCCGGTCCCGCGCCCTGCTCGGCGGCGACTTCTACGACACGGTCCGCACCCCCGACGGCACCGTCCACGCCATGATCGGCGACGTCTGCGGCCACGGCCCCGACGAGGCCGCGCTCGGCGTCGAACTGCGCATCGCCTGGCGGGCGTTGACGCTGGCGGGACTGAGCGGTGACGCGCTCCTGACCACGCTCCAGCAGGTCCTGGAGCACGAGCGCGACGACGACGAGATCTTCGCGACGCTCTGCACGGTCGACATCGCCCCGGACGGCCACCGCGCCGAACTCAGCCTGGCGGGCCATCCGGCCCCGCTGATCGCCCGCGCGGACCGCCCGGCGGGCCTGCTCGCGTACGAGAGCGGGGGCCCGGCGCTCGGCCTGCTGCCGCAGACCCGCTGGCCGCGCCGACGGGTCGAACTGGGCGAGGCGTGGAGCCTGTTGATGTATACGGACGGGCTGATCGAGGGCCGTACCGGCGTCGGCAACCAGCGGCTGGGCCAGGAGGGGATGACCGACATGGTCAACCGTCTGCTGACGGAGGGCCTGCGGGGCGAATCACTGCTGGAGGCGGCGGTCACCGAGGCCCGCGAGCTCAACGGCGGTGAACTCACCGACGACGTCGCGGTGGTGCTGCTGGAACGGGCCCGGCCGGGCGACTGACCCGGACGGGGCCCGCGAAACTCCGGGCACTGGGCACCGGAGGCCGAACCGGGCCCGGGCCGAGCCGGACCGGACCGGAACGGACCGGACCGGGCTGAACCGGATCGGGCTGGTTTATCGGCCGCCGTTGTACGGCCCGTACGGACCGTCGCTGCTCGATCCGCCGCGACGGCCGCCGCGCCCGCGCCCACCGCTGATCTGCCGGACGGCGGGACGGACGTCCACGATGTAGACGATCACCGCCACCGCGCCGATGACCGGCAGGAACGACAGCACCGGGAACAACACGCTGACCAGCAGGGCGATGGACAGGATGATCAGCCAGAACGGCTTGGTCTGCTTGTCCACCGCGCGGTACGCGTCCTCCCGGCGGAAGGCCGCGTCCACTAGCGCGAACAGGCTCAGTGCGGTCAGGGCTGTACTCAGCAGCCACATGAACCCCGTGAATCCCTGCATTAGCACGGTCGTCCACCACCTTTCCCGGGATCGTCCCTACGCGGCCAAGGTACCCGTCCGACGTGGCGGACACCGCAGGGGTGCCCGCCGCCGCGACGGACCCGGCTCACTCGGAGGGCTTGACCGCGGTCTTCTTGGCCGTGCTCTTGCGCGCGGCGGGCTTCTTGGCGGTCCCGGCCCCGGACGCGGTCCCGGACGCCGGCTCGCTCGTGAGGTCGACCGGAGCGGGCGGGGCGACGGGCGCCTCGGCCGTGGTCGTGGTCTCCGTCCCGGAGGGCGACGCGGTAGCCGGACCCTCGACGGCCTCGGCGACCACCAAGATCTCCTCGGCGGCCTCGCCACGCCACTTCTTGACGGCGGCCTGACCGTGCTCGGCCACCTTCTCGTACCCCTCACGGCCCTTGACCAGCGACTCGACCGCGAGGCCGACCGCCTGGAGCGCGAGGTGCTGGACGGAGTCGCCGAGCTTCTTCACATCGCCGTCGAGCGCGCCGACGACCTCGGTCACCTTGGCGGTGACGACGGCCTGGGCCTCCTTGGCCTGGGCGACGACCTTGTCCTGGACGACCTTGGGGTCGGTCCTGCGTACGGCCTCCAGCCGCGCCGGGACCTCGCTCTGGATCCGCTCGACCAGGCCCGGGATCTTCTCCGGGACCTTCGCGGCCTGCTTGGCGCCGAGGTCGAGCGCGCCGGCGACGAAGAAGAGGGGCTTGGGGTCGGTCAGGGCATTACGCAGCTCATCGGTGACAGCCATGCTGGTTTCCTCCCGGATCGGTATGTGGGTCAGCTCGTGGGAGCCGAGGCGGCATCGCCCGTGTCGCCGTTCTCGCCGGGCCCCGGGCCCGCGGCCGGAGCAGGTGCGTCCGCGTCGAGCCCGTTCTCCTTGCGGAAGGACTCGTAGATCTGGATCAGCACCTGCTTCTGCCGCTCGTCGAGCGAGGGGTCGGCGAGGATGGCACTGCGTGTCCCGGCCGCGTCCGGCTCGCGTTCGTCGAGGATCCCGGCCTGCACGTACAGCGTCTCGGCGGAGATCCGCAGCGCCTTGGCGAGCTGCTGGAGGATGTCCGCGCTCGGCTTGCGCAGCCCGCGCTCGATCTGGCTCAGATACGGATTGGACACCCCGGCGGCATCGGCGAGCTGCCGCAGCGAGAGCTGGGCGGAACGCCGCTGCTCGCGCAGGAACTCACCGAGATTGCCGACGTTGAGCGATGCCATGCCTCGATACTGCCCCCTGACTGCTAACTATTGCAAGCGACTGCTTGCAAAAGTGCGCCGCGCCACTCCCGGGACATGGCCGCCGCGCCCCGGACTCGCCCCGCCC
>NZ_JBJHPC010000552.1:0-4744 GCF_045257485.1 Streptomyces sp. YS-3
CCCTGGCCCTGGCCGTGACCGCTCTCGCCGGTGCCGGTGTGAGCCTGGCCCCGGCCGCGCAGGCCGCGACCGCCGCCCCCGCCACCTCCTCGGTGTCCTCTGCCGCCGGCGCGTCCGCCGACGTCAGCGCGTCCTCCGCCCGCAGCGTGGGTGTGGCCTTCAGCAACAGCACCAACCAGCAGTTGATCCGCACCTACTCCAGCCTCTCCCACGGCTGCTGGGACGACGACAACCTCCCGCCCGACTACGTGGCCAAGCACACCGGCCCCTCCTGGGGCAGCCACTCCTGCGGAATGCTCACCGGCACCGAGGGATACACCAACTACCGGATCGCGGGCACCACGGACGAGGTGCGGATCCACTGGAACAACCCGTACTCCGGTCGCAACGGCTACTGGTGCGACGCACCGTCCGGCTACCAGTGCACGATCAGCGGTGGCAGCGGCAACAACGCCACCGTCCGCATCACACTCACTGGCGGCCCCGCGACGCTGAAGGCATCCGCCGTCGCCGCCGCCACCCCCGTGCGCAGCACCGCGGTCAACCTGCTGAACGACTCCGGCCGCGCGCTCGTGCGGACCGGGGCGAGCCTGTCGCACGGCGTCTGGAGCGACAACTCCCTGCCGGCCTCGCTCATCAACCCCAGCGCCAGCGGCTACTGGAAGAGTGAGTCCTCCGGCTTCATGACCGGCACCGAGGGACGGGCCTCCTACATGATGTCGGAAGGCGGCATCGTCTCGATCAGCTGGAACAACCCCTTCTCCGGCGGCAACAGCTACACCTGCAACGTGCCCACCGGGTTCGCGTGCGACCAGTCGGGCGGCGGCGGCAAGAACGCGCAGGTCACCTTCCGCATCCGCACGGCCTGACCGGCCGGCCGTCCCAGGGCGGCCCCTTCGACGCCCTCCCTCTCGTAAGGAACACCATGCGCAAGGAAATACCCGCTCTCCTGCTCACCGCCGCCCTGCTCACCGGCGTGGCACCCGCCGCGCAGGCCGCCGACGGACACGCCTCTGTGGCGACGGCCGCCGCCACGGTGGGGCCCCAGGCGATTCAGGCACCGTACATCTGGGACCTCACCCAGACCGACGACGCCTCCGTCCGCACCACCTACGGCCGGGTCATCGCCGGACTGCGCACAGCGGTCGGCCACCACCTCGAAGCCGACCCGACG
The DNA here is from genome assembly GCF_045257485.1 of Streptomyces sp. YS-3. NCBI lineage: Bacteria > Bacillati > Actinomycetota > Actinomycetes > Kitasatosporales > Streptomycetaceae > Streptomyces > Streptomyces sp. YS-3. The sequence goes on from NZ_JBJHPC010000552.1 coordinate 1,175, forward strand.
CTGCTGGAGACCAGCACAAGCCCCGACATCGTGACGCTGCGCGTGCAGCTCCCGGGGAACCGCTACGTCAACCTCCACTACACGGCCGACAACCTCTACCTGCGCGGGTTCTCGGTCGATGGCGGGGACGTGGTGCAGTTCAACGACTTCGACCTCGGCCGCCAGATGGGCCGCTCCTCGCGCATCCTGCCGTTCAACGGCCGGTACGGAACGCAGCAGGGGCACCTCGAAGCCAACTCGTCCGTCGACCGCGCTCATCTCACCTTCGAACGCTCCACGCTCGTCTCCCAGTTGAACGACCTCTACGACTTCGCGAACAGGTCGGGCACGGCGGACAACCGGAGGGTGGCCACAGCCGCACTCACCATGGTGACCGCGACGTCCGAGGCCGCCCGTTTCCGGCCGGTGTACGACAGCATCCTCAGCGCGATGCCGGACGGCGGCGACCGCGGTCGCCAGTCCACCGACAACATCGAGCTGGAGAACGACTGGAGCGCGCTGACGGGCTTCACCCGCCAGCTGCTCCGGGGTGAGCAGCCACCGGCGCGGACTGTGGGAGGCCGCACATTCCGCAACATCCGGGACATCCGCAATGTCCTGGTCATGCTCCTGTCGACCAAGCACTGATCCCCCCGGTCCCGGCGGGACCGCTCCGGGCCGCCCGCGAGGCGGGTGGGCCCGGAGCGGAGGTCCGGCGGGTCCCTGCGGGCAGGAGCTGGTCCGCACCGCCTCGCGGGAATGCCCGTGGCGGGTGTGGGCTCGACGACGCGGCGCACGCACCGCGACGCCCGGTGCGGCTGCCTCCCCTGGTTCGATCATGAACGAGGCCAGTCCCTGACCCGCCTAAGATGGGGAGGGTGACCGCTATCGACATCGACCAGGCGGCCGCTGTGTTGCGCGCCGGCGGCCTGGTGGCCCTTCCGACCGAGACCGTCTACGGTCTCGGCGCCAATGCCGAGGACGCCGCCGCCGTCTCGCGGATCTTCCAGGTCAAAGGCCGCCCTGCCTCCCACCCTCTGATCGTCCACATCGCCGGCGCGGAACAGTTGGACGCGTGGGTGAAGAATGTGCCTGAGGCGGCTCGTCTGCTGGCCGAGCACTTCTGGCCGGGACCGCTCACGCTGGTCCTGCGGCGCGGTGCCCGCGTGCCGATGGAAGCGACCGGCGGTCTGGAGACGGTCGCTGTGCGTGTGCCGGACCATCCGCTCGCCCTCGCGCTGCTGGAGGCGTTCGGCGGCGGCATCACGGCCCCGTCCGCCAACCGCTTCGGCTCCGTCAGTCCCACCACTGCGGACGACGTCCGTGCCGAACTCGGTGACGCCGTGGACTTTGTGCTGGACGGCGGTCGCTGTGAGGTCGGCGTCGAGTCCACCATCGTCGACGTCACCGGTGACACCCCCGCCATCCTCCGGCCCGGCGGGGTGGCCCGCGAGGACCTCGAAGCGGTGCTGGGCCACCCACTCGCCGTCCCGGTGACCAGCGGCGTCCGCGTGCCGGGACAACATCCGTCCCACTACGCACCGAGGGCGCGGGTCGTCCTCGTCGAGCCTCAGAAGGTCATCGCCGAGGCGGAAATCGCTGTCGGCCTGGGACACCGGGTGGGCGTCTTCCTTCCCGCCGCCTTCGCCGGGGCGCCGGTGAAGGCGCACGCCGTGCTGGAGGTCCCCGTCTCGATGGCCGCCCACGCGCGCGGCCTGTACGCGTCCCTGCGCGAACTCGACCAGAAGGGATGCGACGTCATCGTCGCGTCCTTGCCGACGGAGGAGGGGCTGGGACTGGCGATCGCCAACCGGCTCCGTCGCGCCGCGGGTCCCCGTACCACCGTGTGACCACCACCGGCGCCACGAGCGGCCAGTGCCGTGAAGCTCCGGACCGCGCACTTGACCTACCTTCCCCGGTCGGCGTGATTCCGGTTCCTGCCCGCCCGGCACGGCGCTGGACGCGGCCCAGGGCCGGACTCTGACCGTTGTCAGGGGTGCCGAAGAGAATCAGCGCGAGCAGTGGGCACGGAACGAGAAGCAGGGACGTTTTGGCGATCCAACTCCGCAACGCCGCCCGTGCGCACCGCCGTTCGAGACGCGTGGCGTCATGACGGGCCGCCGGATGAGCATATGGGCGACGGGCGCGCTGCTGGTGCTGGCCGGGTGCGGGGGAGGGGACGGCGCCGAGACGCCAGTCTCCAGGAAACGCCCCTGCGACATCCTGCCCAACGCAGGGGTGGAGAAGTCGGTCGGCATCGCGCTCGTGGCGGCCGGAACACAGTGTTCCCAGCCCAAAGCACAGCCCGGGCCGCAGATCGACGCCGAGGCCTACAAGCTCGACGACCAGGGGCGCATCGTCGTCGGGGGCCCGTACCACGGCCACTGCCTGCGGATCACTGGCTACGGCAGCCGCATCAACGGGTCCCAGGTCACCGTCGCCTCCGCCACCGACCTGCTCCGCACCGCCCGGGATCGCATGGGGAACGGCGTGGCCCCCAGGCGGGCCCCGATACCGCTGCCGGGCGTCTCGCGGCGGGTGACCGCTGAGCCGCCGACACCCTGCTTCGCGCTCTACGAGCCCTCCTCGACTCAACTAGATGTTCAGTCACATCGAAGGGCGACTGCCATTTGATCGACTCGGCCTTGAATGCGGACTGGTTGGCGTGGTTGCGATTCTCGGCTGGCCCGAAGGGCTGCCGCCATCCCTAGCCGAAGCGGCTCGCGCGACGCTCGGATCGGGCTTCTGTGATGCGTGGTTCGAGTGCCTCGAACCACGCCCGGCCGTTTTCGCCGTAGTTGTCGCGAATTTCACGTTTGAGGTCGGAGGTATGGGCATTGAGAGTGCGTACCAGGCGCAGGCCGTGGTCGACCTGTGTCCGTAGCTCGCCATGCGACCGCGCCAGATGCGCTGCGGCATCTCGCATCTCAGCGCGCGCCACCCTCGACGCGCGGCTCGTCGGCAGCCAGATCTGCGTACCGATCCGCGCACGCCGCACCACATTCGACATCGTCCGCAGCGACGTCTGGAGGGGGCGCTGCGGTGAGTGTCAGGAGCACGGTGCGGGGGGTGGTCTGCCGGTTGCTGCGCCACCCGGACAGTGAGGTGACGAGGACGGCTCGCTGTATGTCGGGGGAGGGGTGCTGGTGGGAGCTGGCTGCGACCACGGACCTGGATGCCACCGTCCACGGACAGTGGGCCGTCCGGGTGAGTGGACATTTCAAGTCCTGCTGACGGACAGTTGATCTCCCTGTCCGGTATGACTATTCGTCCTCTGTTCGGCTGTCTCCGTGGCATGTTCGGGACAGCCGGGCCTTGGCGCCTGGGCCATCTGTGATGTCGGTGGTGGCTGCGATGCTGGCGGCATGACCTCTTGGAACCTGCTTGATCTCGACAAGGCCCTGCGTGCCGGCTGGTCTGCCGACACCTGCTCGCCCGACGACCAGGCCGATTGGCAGCCGGACAACCCGGCCTGGGGGCACTGCGACATCACGGCTTTGATCGTCAACGACGTCTTCGGCGGTGATCTCGTGGTCGGCGAGGTGCATCTTGACGGAACCCAGCACGGTTTCCACTGGTGGAACCGGCTGT
>NZ_JBJHPC010000553.1:0-4702 GCF_045257485.1 Streptomyces sp. YS-3
GGACCAGCTTGAGCGCCGCCCCCGTACCGACCTCCCCGCACCGCCGCACCGACCCCAGCTCCGCCAGCACCCCGTCCACCGGCGCCGTCTCGCCGCCCGCGAGGATCAGGAGTTGGCCCTCCGCGGCCCGGTCCACGCTCCCCATCACCGGCGCGTCGACGAGAGCGACCCCGTCGGGGAGCCGGGACGCCAGCTCGTGGACCGTGTCGGGGCCGACCGTCGATGTGTCGATCCACGTCGTCCCCGCCCGCAGCGCCGGGATCATCGCGTCCGCGACGGCCAGCGCCGCCGCCGGGTCCGCGAGCATCGTGATGACCACATCGGCGTCGCGGACCGCCTCGGCGGGGCTCGCGGCGGCCACGGCCCCCTCGGCCGCCAGCGCCTCGGCCTTGCCGGGCGTACGGTTCCAGGCCGTCAGCCCGTACCCCGCCGCGAGCAGCCGCCGCGCCATCGGCATTCCCATGCTGCCCAGCCCCAGGAACGCAATCTTCGTTTGATTCGTCATGGCATGACCGTACGAATTCCTCTACCAATGCCACAAGCGAATGTCTAGCATGCCAGGCATGACCAACCCGCATGGCAGCGCGCAGGCCGCCACCCCCGCCACCCACAGCCTCTACGACGTCTTCCTGCGCGTCGCCGCCGACGGCTCCTTCACCGCCGCCGCCCAGGCCCTCGGCTACACCCAGTCCGCCGTCTCCCGGCAGGTCCAGTCGCTGGAGGACGAGCTGGGGAGCGTGCTCTTCGACCGGCTGGCGCGGGGGGTGCGGCTGACCGAGGCCGGGCGGGTGCTGGTGCCGCACGCCGAGGCCGTACGGGACCGGCTCGCCGCCGCCCGCGCCGAGCTCTCCGCGCTGCGCACCCTCGACGGCGGACTGCTGCGCGTGGGGGCGTTCGCGACCGCCGACGCCGCGCTGCTCCCCCGCGCCCTCGCCGCGTTCCGGCGCCGCCACCCCGGGGTGACGCTCGCCCGTACCGAGGGGCCCTCCGTCAAGCACCTCGCGCTGCTCGCCGCCGGGGAGCTGGACATCGCCGTGGTCAGCTCCACCGCCGGGCGCGCCCTGGACGGCTGTGCGCTGCGGCATCTGCTGGACGAGCCCATGCTGGTGGCGCTGCCGCGGGAGCACCCGATGGCGGGCCGCGAGCGGCTGCGGCTGGCCGAGCTCGCCGACGAAGAGTGGGTCGCGGGCAGCACCCGTCCCGAGGACACGCTGATGCGGCCTGTCCTGGAGGCCGGGTTCCGGCCCCGCACCACCCTCGTCGTACGGGACTGGATCGCCAAGCAGGGCTTCGTCGCGGCCGGGCTCGGCGTGACCCTGCTGCCCGCCCTCGCCGCCGAGTCGGTGCGGGCGGACATCGTGCTCGTACCCCTGCACCCGGACGACGCTCCGCGCCGGGCGGTCTACGCGGCGACCCCGCACGGCCGCGCGGACTCCCCGGCCGTGGCCGCCTTCCTGGCGGAGCTCCGGGAGGCCGCGGGGCGGATCAGCCCGTCGGGCCGCCCGTAGCGGGCTCGGGGCGCGGCTGCGGCTGCGGCTGCGCGTCCTGCTCCGGTGCCGTCTCGCCCCGCAGGTCCCGGACCATCAGGGTCGCCCCCGCCACCGCGCCCGGCATCAGGAACACCGCCACGAACGGCACCAGGAACGCCAGCGTCAGCGGGACGCCGAAGCCGAGCACGAGCAGCCGGCGCGTACGCAGCAGGGCGAGTCGGTCCGCCAGCTCCACTCCCCGGCGCTGGAGCGCCACCGCCGTCAGCTCCTCGGTGAGGAAGAAGCCGGAGACGCAGAAGCCGATCGCGGGCACGACCGTCTGACCGACCACCGGCAGGAAACCGAGGGCGAACAGGACGATCCCGTACAGGGCGACACGCGTCAGGACGCGTACGGAGTCACGCGCGGAGATCCACAGGTCGCGCCAGAGCGGCAGACCGGACTCCGGGGCCTCGCCGCCGCTCTCCGCGCGGTCCACGTCCTCGGACAGCTTCTCGTAGAAGGGCTGGCCGACCAGGAGCGTCACCGCCGTGAAGGTGATGACCGCTAGGAACAGGCCCATCGCGAAGACGAGCACCGTCAGGAAGCCCCGGAACAGGCTCAGCCACGGCGAGGACCAGTCGTCGGCGAACGGGGTCGCCCAGCCGGCGAAGTCGTCCGCCCCGTAGGCGAGCCCGGTCAGCGCCGCCGCGTACAGGACCAGGGTGACCAGGCCGGGCAGCAGTCCGATCCCCAGGGACCGGCCGTGGCCGGTGACCCATCGCTGCCCTTTGACCAGATAACCGAAGCCCGCCCCGAGATCACGCATGGCCGAACTCTATCGGCCGGTATCCACCCCTCCCGTACGCCCGTTCCCCCCGGGTACGGCGAGGGGCCGCACCCCGCCGGGTGCGGCCCCTGCCGAGGAGGTACGGACGTCAGGCGACCGCGAGGTCCACCGTGATGTTGCCGCGCGTGGCCTTCGAGTACGGGCACACCTGGTGCGCCTTCTCCAGGAGGTCGCGGGCGGTGGCCGCGTCCACGTTCGGGATGGCCGCGGAGATCCTGACGATGATGCCGAAGCCCTCGTCGTTCTTGCCGATGCCGACCTCGGCCGTGACGGTCGAGCCGGATATGTCGGCGTTCTCCTGGCGGGCGACCACCCCGAGGGCGCCCTGGAAGCAGGCGCTGTAACCGGCCGCGAAGAGCTGCTCCGGGTTGGTGCCCGCGCCGCTGCCGCCCATCGCCTTCGGCGGGTTGACGACCACGTCGAGCTTGCCGTCGTCGGTGGCGACCCGGCCGTCCCGCCCGTTCTCGGCGGTGGCGACGGCGGTGTACAGAACGTCGGACTGCTGGATGGACATGCTGGGTGCTCCTCCTGGTCGTTCCCGGCCGCTCGCGCCCACGACAGCCAGGATGTGGAAAGACCTTATCGGATGACGGAAGTCATCCGATAAGGTCCTCAGGCGTCTACAGGCGTCGGTCTCAAGGAGTGGCCGGGGTCACTCGCCCAGCGAGACGACCATTTTTCCGGTGTTCTCGCCCCGGAGCATGCCGAGGAAGGCGTCCACGCCGTTCTCGATGCCGCCGACGACCGTCTCGCCGTACTTCAGCTCACCGGAGGCGATCCAGCCGGCCACCTCCTGGACGAACTGCGGCTGGAGCGCCGCGTGGTCGCCGACGAGGATGCCCTGGAGCCGCAGCCGCTTGCCGATGATCATGGCCATGTTGCGCGGGCCCGGGGTCGGCTCGGTGTCGTTGTAGCCGGCGATCATGCCGCAGATGGTGGCGCGGCCGTGCACCTTCAGCGAGGAGATCGCGGCTTCCAGGTGCTCGCCGCCGACGTTGTCGAAGTAGACGTCGATGCCGTCCGGGGCGGCGGCGCGCAGCTGGTCGCGGACCGGGCCGTTCTTGTAGTTGAAGGCGGCGTCGAAGCCCAGCTCCTCCACCAGCCACTTCACCTTCTCGTCGGAGCCGGCCGAGCCGATCACCCGGGAGGCGCCCTTGAGGCGGGCGAGCTGGCCGACCTGGCTGCCGACCGCACCGGCCGCGCCGGAGACGAAGACCGCGTCGCCCTCCTTGAAGGAGGCGACCTCGAACAGGCCCGCGTACGCGGTCAGGCCCGGCATGCCGAGCACGCCGAGGTAGGTCGAGAGCGGCGCCAGCGAGGCGTCCACCTTGGTGGCGTGCTTCGCGTCCACGTCCGCGTACTCGCGCCAGCCCAGCCCGTGCAGCACATGGTCGCCGACGGCGAAGCGCTCGTCGTTGGAGGCCACGACCTCGCCGACCGCGCCGCCGTCCATCGGCTTGTCGAGCTGGAACGGCGGGACGTAGGACTTCACGTCGTTCATCCGGCCGCGCATGTACGGGTCGACGGACATGAAGAGGTTGCGGACCAGGATCCGGCCCTCGGCGGGCGCGGCGACCGGGACCTCACGGAGGGCGAAGTCGGTCGGGACCGGCCAGCCGTGCGGGCGGGCGACGAGGTGCCATTCACGGCCGGTGGCGGGGAGTGCGGACGGTGCGGACATGTGGTGCGTCCTCCTGGGGCGTCAACTTCAGGTACTGGTCGCTCGGGTACCGGTCACCCGGGGTGCCGGGCACTTCGGTACGGCGTGTACTACGGGTACCAATTACTTCAGGTACTGAAACAACCATGCTCCTGAATATTTGAGATTGTCAAGTAACTCGGTACGCTGGTTCCATGGCCACGCGTATGGATGCCCTCACCCTCGAAGTCGTCGAACTCATCGGCTCGGTGGTGGGGCGCTACCACGAGGAGTACGAGCGTGCCGCCGCCGAGCACGCGCTCACCGGCGCGCAGGCGCGGGTGCTCGGGCTGCTCTCGCTGGAGCCGGTGCCGATGCGGCACATCGCGCGGAAGCTGAAGTGCGAGCCGTCGAACGTCACCGGGATCATCGACCGCCTGGAGGCCCGCGGCCTCGTCGAGCGCCGACCCGATCCGGCCGACCGCCGGGTCAAACTGGCCGCCCCCACGGAGGCCGGTCTGCGCACGGCGACGGCCCTGCGCGATTCCCTGGACTTCGCCCGTGAGCCGCTGGCGCAGCTGTCGAAGGACGAGCGGACGGTGCTGCGGGATCTGCTGCGGCGGATGCTGGGAGTGGAGTAGGCGGGCGGGCCGGTCCGGGGCGGCCGGCTTTCCGGGTCCCCGCGTTCGCCCGGGAACGAGCTACAGGCACCACCAAAGGAACCGGTCGCAGGTCTTGGTGGGC
>NZ_JBJHPC010000554.1:0-4693 GCF_045257485.1 Streptomyces sp. YS-3
GCCGTGTCCAGCGGGGTCAACTCGTCGTAGCCCACCCAGTCGATGTCACCGCCCCGGTCGCGCAGATACGCGGCCGTCGGCAGTTGGCCGCCGTGGCAGGCGCACCACAGCGCCTCCGTGATCTCGATGGCGGGCGGGCGCGGCGCTCCGGGGGCGAAGTGGGCGGCGACCCGGTCGAGTTCGCCGAGCCCGGCCGCCTGCCACAGCGTCGTACGGGCGCCTCGTTCGAGGAGTCGGCGGGCGGCCCGCCACTGGCCGAAGGCGACCGCGTCCGCCATCGCCGTGCCGCCCGCGATGACCGAGCCGTCCACCTCGATGTCCGCGCCCAGGTCGAGCAGGGCGTCCAGGACGGCGACGTCGTCGCAGCTCGCCGCCCAGTGGAGCGGGGTCTCCGCGTGGCGGGCCGGTGAACCGCGCTCCCACGTCCGCGCCCGCCCCGACGAGCGCGGCCACGACCGCCGGGCCGTTCGGGAAGTGGCCCGGCCAGTCGGTGGCCACGTGCAGCAGGGTGCGGTTCACCAGCTCGTCGCCCAGGCGCGTCGCCGCGAGACGGGGGTGCGCTGCGAGGAGTTCCCGCAGGCGCGGGAGATCCCCGGCGCGGATCACCGTGGTGACCTCGACGGCGAGCGGCTCGTGCGCGCCGATCAGCAGCGTGGACATGGTGGGACCGGTCCCTTCCGCCGGGAGCCGCCGCGTCCGGGAGCGAAGGGGGACACGGCGGGGCGCACCCTGTGCCTGTACGCCATCCTATTCCTCGATCGCCCCACCCACCGCGCGCAGATGCTCACGGAACGTGAGCGCCGGGTTGTCGCTGCGGTCGGCGAGGTAGCGGGTGAACCGCACCTGTTCCCGCAGGGAGTTGCCCTCGCGGATGTGCTGCGCCTGAAGGCGCTCGGTGTCCCGGATCGTCTCCGCGACGGTGAGGAGTTCGGCCGTCCGGTCGGCGGGCACGAACAGCACACCGTCGTCGTCCCCGAGCACCACGTCCTCGCGGCTGACGGTCCACTCCCCCACCGTGGCCGCCTCCAGCGCGTCCTTGGCGCGGCCGTCCAGCCGCTGCGGCCCGGTCGGGGTCGCGCCCATGCTGAACACCGGGAGTCCGATGGCCCGGATGTCGGCGGTGTCGCGGTGCAGGCCCCAGATCACCACGCCCGAGAGCCCCGCGTCCTTGGCCTCCAGGACGGCGAGGTCCCCGACGCACGCCTCGTCGAGCCGTCCGCCGTTGTCGACGACCAGGACGTCACCGGGCGCGGCCTGCTCGTACGCCTCCAGAAAGATGTCGACGCTGCCGACGTGCCGGGCGGGCGCCACCCGCCCGGCCACCCGCCCGCACTGCGTCCCGTGGTGGACGGCGGGCGGCGCGCACCGCACCGGCACGCGTGCGCGCAGGCACGCGTCCGCCATGTGCGCGGTGGTCAGAGTCGCGAACCGGCTGTTGAGCTCGTCGTGATCCATGCCCTCGTGTCCCTCTCGCCGTTGCTGCCGTTGCTGCCGTTCTGCCCGTACTTCCCCGTGACCCCATTGTCGGGGTCGGCCCCGGCGCACACCCTCACTTCCCGTACGCCCCCGTCCAGTCCCGTACGCTCCCCTCCGCATCCGTACGGACGTGAAATGTGGACGTGAAAAATCGGGTGGCCCGTCCGGCTGGAGAGGGCCCCTCCGGCGCCGCTCCACTGCCATGATGGCCCCATGCCCCAGCTGGTCCCTGCCGTAGTCCCGGCAGGCCGCCTCGGACGGTCCGACCAACCGGCCCTCGCGGTATCCGCCGGTCTGTTCCTGCGGCCCTGGGAACTCGACGACGCGCCGTTCGTTTACCAGGCGTACCAGGATCCGGCGATCCAGCACTGGACGCGGCGGCGCGCGGACTGCGAGATCGAGACCCGGGGGTGGATCGCGCGCTGGCGCCAGGGCTGGCGTGCGGAGACGGACGCGCACTGGGCGGTGGCGCGCGCCTCGGACGGCGCGCTGGTCGGCTGGATCGCGCTGTGCTGCCTGGATCTGGCGGTGGGCCGCTCCGAGTGCCGGTACTGGATCCTGCCCTCGGTCCGCGGCCAGGGAGTGGCGCCCGCGGCGGTCTCCGCGCTGTCCTCGTGGGCGCTGGACACGGTGGGTCTGCACCGGATCGAGATCGCCCACCCGACGGCCAACCACGCCGCCTGCCAGGTCGCCCTGAAGTCGGGTTTCCCCGCGGAGAGCACCCGTCGCAGCGCCCAGTTGCACGCGGACGGCTGGCACGACGTGCACGTCCACGTATGCGTCCAGGAGAGCGCCGACGATCCCGAGGACCCGCTGCCGCCGGAGCGTGCGGCGGGGCATGTCCAGCGGCGGTTGCACCGGCGCGGCAAGGACCGGCTGCGGGACCGCATTCAGGGCCGCAGAAGGCCCTTCGACACCAAGTAGTTCCTGGCCACGTCCTTGGCCAACCGCCGCCAGCTGTCCACCTGCTGGTTGAGGTGAGCCAGGTCGGCGGTGGTCAGTACGGTGTTGAGCGCGCCCAGCGCACGCGTCACCCCTTCACTCCCGGCCCGCGACCGGTTGACGACGGGCACGATGTAGTCAGCGTTCTGGAGGTGCCGGTCGTCGGCGAGCAGAACGAGCCCGAAGGCGTCCAGGGTCGCGTCCGTCGTCGTGGTGAGGACCATCTGGTCCTGCCCGTTCTGCACCGCCTGCTTGGACTGGGTGGTGCCTACGCCCTTGGGGTCGACGGCGGTGATGTCGATGCCGTACGTCTTCTTCAACCCCGGTTCGCAGTAGGGCCGCTGGACGCACTCGTCCCCCGCCGCGAGCCGTACGGGCAGCTTCGCCGCGCCCAGGTCGCTGAGCGTCCTGAGCCTGTGGCGGCGCGCGTACGCCACGGTCACCGCGAAGGCGTTCTGGTCCACGGCCTTGCCGGGGTCGAGGACGGTGAGGCCGCGCGGTGCGGCCAGGGCGCGCAGGGCGGTCATGGTCGTGGCGAGGTCGGGTGAGCCGACGGGCGGCGCGTCCGGCCCGTGGGCTTTGGCGTTGAGCCAGTCCGCGAGGGTGGCGGCGTACTCGGGGACGACGTCGATCTGCCCGGCCTCCAGGGCGGGTTCGTACAGCTCGCGGTTGGTGACCGAGAGGATCTTGGTGCGGTAGCCGGCGCGGTTGAGGAGCAGGGCGTACATCTGGGCGAGCAGATCGCTCTCGGTGAATCCGGCGGTGCCGATGGTGAGGTGCTTGCTGTCGCCGGGGGGCGCCGTGACGGCGCCCTGGTTTTCGAGGGTGGGGCCGGTGGTGCAGGCGGTGAGGGAGGTCGCGGCGAGCACCCCCGCCGTGAGGAGCACCCCGGCCGTGAGGGCGAGCCCGGCTCTCGTACGGGAGCGGGGCCGACGGGGCCTCATACGGCCCCGCCCCTCGCCCACACGGGTCCGAGCCGCTGGACGACCTCGAAGACCGCCTCGACCAGCAGCGCGAAGACGGCGACGAGGAAGGCCCCGGCGACGACCTGCGGGGTGGAGGCGAGATTGAACCCCGCGGTGATGATCCGCCCCAGCCCGCCACCCCCGGCGAGCGCGGCGAGGGTGGCGGTGGCGACGAGCTGGACGGCGGCGATACGGACGCCGGTGAGGACGAGCGGCAGCGCGAGGGGCAGTTCGACCCGCCACAGCATCTGACCACCGGTCATCCCCATGCCCCGCGCCGCCCGGACCACATCGCGGTCGACCTCGCGCATCCCGACGTACGCGTTGGTCAGCAGCGGCGGCACGGCGAAGAGGACGAGGGCGACGATGGTGGGCGCCTCACCGTGCCGCCCCAGCGGGGTGAGGAGCAGCAGGACGAGCACGGCGAAGGTGGGCACGGCCCGGCCGATGTTGGAGAGGTTGACGGCGAGGGCGCCGCCCTTGCCGAGGTGACCGAGGACGAGGGCGACGGGCAGCGCGATGAGACAGCTGAGAACGAGGCAGAGCGCGGTGAGCCAGAGGTGTTCGCCGAGCCGGTGCCAGACGCCGTTCTCGCCGTGCCAGTGGGCGGAGCTGGTGAGCCAGGACCAGGCGTCGGAGAGGGTGCTCATCCGCGTACCGCCCGGGTCCAGGGGGTGAGCAGCCGCTGGGCGAGGAGGAGGACGAGGTCGGCGGCGACGGCGATGACGACGCACAGGACGGACGCGGTGAGGACCTGCGCCTTGAAGTAGGTGTTCATCCCGGCGTAGATGAGGTTGCCGAGCCCGCCGTAGCCGACGATGGCGCCGACGGTGACGAGGGAGACGGCGGAGACGGTCGCGATCCGCAGCCCCGCCATGGCGGCGGGCAACGCGAGCGGCAGCTCCACGGCGAGCAGCAGCCGTACGGGCCCGTATCCCATGCCACGCGCGGCCTGCCGGGTGTCCTCGGGCACGGCCCGCAGCCCGGCGAGGATGTTCCGTACGAGGAGGGTGAGCGAGTACAGGACGAGTCCCGCCACGACGAGGGTGGCGGAGAGCCCGTACACGGGCAGGAGCAGCGAGAACATCGCGAGGGAGGGGATGGTGTAGAGGACGGTGGTGAGCCCCAGTACGGGTCCGGCGGCCCCGCGCCACCGCCGCGCCGCGATGGCGAGCGGCAGGGCGATGACCAGCCCGATGACGACGGAGACGACGGTCAGCTGAAGGTGCTGCACGACGGCGTCCCAGATGATCGAGCGGCGGGAGGAGAGGTAGTCGCCGCAGATCCAGTCGTTGTGGGCGAGGCAGTCG
>NZ_JBJHPC010000555.1:0-4691 GCF_045257485.1 Streptomyces sp. YS-3
CACCGAAGGAGCCCGTCCCCCATGGCTTCCCCCGCCTTTGCCTCCGCTCTGCCCACCGAGCGCGCCAAGCCCTACGTCCTGGGCCTCTTCCGCATCGTCACCGGCTTCCTCTTCGCCTGCCACGGCGCCGCCTCGCTCTTCGGCTGGTTCGGCGGCGCGGCCGGGACCGGCGGCACCATCGAGACCGGCGCCTGGCCCAACTGGTACGCGGCCGTCATCCAGCTCGTCGGCGGCGTGCTGATCATGGCCGGACTCTTCACCCGCTCCGCCGCCTTCCTCTCCTCGGGCTCCATGGCGTACGCCTACTTCGACGTGCACCAGTCGGGCGCGCTGCTGCCGCTCCAGAACGGCGGCGAGGCGTCCGCGATGTACGCCTGGGCCTTCCTGCTGCTCGTCTTCACCGGCCCCGGCGCGCTCGCCCTCGACGGGCTGCTCGGCAGCCGGACCACCGCCACCGCTCCGGCGCCCGACACCGCCGTCGCCCCGGCGGGCAGCGCGCGCTGACGCACCGACACCCGCGCGGGCGCCCACCGGCTCGCCACTGACTTCACACCCCCGAACGGAATCCCCACGCGCCCCAGGCGTACGCTGTACGGCTGTACAGCGACCCGGCCGCGGACCAGCGGCAGCGGGACGCATTCCGTTCGGGGGTCGTGGTGCTGGAGAGTGTGGGGTTGCTGACCGGCAGCCCATGGATCTATGCGGTGGTGACTGTCTCCGTCCTCCTCGACGTATTCCTCCCCGTCCTGCCCAGCGGGGTCCTGGTGATCACCGCCGCGACCTCGGCGGCGGCCGGTTCGACCACCGCGGCGGGCGCCCCGCACGCCATACGCGACGTCCCCGACCTGCTGCTCCTCGCCGCCTGCGCCGCCGCGGCCTCGGTCCTCGGCGACCTCGTCGCGTACCGCCTCGCCTGGCGCGGCGGGGCGCGGCTGGACCGGGCCATCGCCCGCTCCCGCCGGCTGACCCGCGCACAGGAACGTCTCGGCGCCGCACTGAGCCGGGGCGGCGGCGCACTGGTCGTCATCGCCCGGTTCGCCCCCGCGGGCCGGTCCGTCGTCTCGCTCGGCGCGGGCGCGGCGCACCGCACCCCCAAGGAGTTCCTGCCGTGGTCCGCCCTCGCCGGGGTGGCCTGGGCCGGATACAGCGTCGGCCTCGGCTACTTCGGCGGGCGCTGGCTCGGCGCGACCTGGCTCGGCACGGGCATCTCCGTCCTCGCCCTGTTCGCGGCCGGCTCCCTCGCCGCCTACGTCATGCGCCGTCCGGCGCCCGCGGTCGCGCCTACGCCGGCGTCCTGACCGGCACACCCCGTATCTCCAGGCCTTCCAGCAGCTCGGCCGTGGCCCGCGCTATCTCGTCCACCGCCCGCTCGAAGACCTCCCGGTTGTGCGCGGCGGGCGCCCGGAAGCCGGACACCTTGCGCACGTACTGGAGAGCCGCCGCGCGGATCTCGTCATCGGTGGCCTCCTCGGGGAGGGCCGGCGGCCTGAGGGTCTTGATACTTCTGCACATGCCTCAAGTGTGACGGGTACCACTGACAACGGCCTCGGTAGAGTCGGGGGCATGGCGGCAGCAGACGAGTCGAAGACAGAGCGGGCCGACCCCCAACAGGCACAGCAGCCACAGAGCCCACAGCAGGCGCAGAAGGCACAGCAGGCACAGCAGGCACCGACCGTGGTGCCCGCGCCCGTGCCGGCGGGGCCCTCGGAGCCCGTGCGGATCGACAGCTGGATCTGGTCGGTCCGGCTCACCAAGACGCGCTCCCAGGCGGCGACGGCCTGCCGGGCCGGCCATGTCCAGCTCAACGGCGAGCGCGTCAAGCCCGCGCACATGGTGAAGCCGGGCGACGAGGTGCGGCTGCGGCTGGACGGGCGGGAGCGGATCGTCGTGGTCGCCAAGGTCATCCGCAAGCGGGTGGGCGCGGCCGTCGCGGCCGAGACCTACATCGACAACAGCCCGCCGCCGCCCGCCCGCGCGGACGTACTGGCCGCGGGCGTCCGCGACCGGGGCATGGGCCGGCCGACCAAGCGGGACCGCCGGGAGATGGAGCGGCTGCGGGGGCTGTAGGAGGCCGTGGGTGCGGCAGGGGTTCGCGGGAGCGCCGGCTCATACATAAATCGCAGGCCGACTCCCTTCCGTGCGGAGTAATTTGGAGGGCTTCCGGGGGCCAGGGGAGCCCCCGATCCGTCCCCGGAGGAACCCGCCATGATCCTGTTGCTTCTCGTCCTGGCGCTGGTCCTGTACGGCTTCGGTTTCAGCCCCGGCGGCATCGTGGTCTGCGTCGCCGTGGTGGCCGTACTCGCCGGCGCCCGGCGCCGTGGCCGCTCCACGGCCCCGACCGGCGGCTCGTCCGGAGCCGGTGGGCCCGGCCGCGGCACCGACACGGACTACCGGGCCTACCGCGCCCGCCGGGACCAGATGGCCCGGTGGGAGCGGCGTTACCGCAGAGAGCGGCGCATCCGTCTGTTCTCCGCGCGCCGCCCCGACTGATCGAGCGCCACCGCACCGCGCGGCGGACCGCCGAGCACGAGCCACGCGCGCGAGGGCCCCGGACCGATGACGGTCCGGGGCCCTCGTACGTACGGCGCCGGTCAGTGGGCGGGCGCGGGCTCGCCGTCGACGCCCTGGGCGCCCTGGGCGCTCTCCGTGCTCTTGGCGCTCTTGGCGCTCTCGACGCGCTCGGCGCTTCCGGCCGCGGTGCCCGCGCTCCCGGGCCGGGCCGCGGCCCCGGGCACCAGGAGCCGTTCGGCGAGGTGGCCGAAGACCAGCCCGAAGCCGGTCCACAAGGTGGCCTGGATGGCCAGCGCGGCCAGCCGGAACCTCCACAGCAGCATCGCCGGGAAGTCCTTCGGCACCTCGTTGACGGCGGGCAGGAACGCGTACGCGAGCCCGACGGCGACCAGGAAGGCGGCCGAGGCGGCGACGGTGGCGTTCCAGTTGCCCAGGCGGGGCGCGAGCCGCTTGCCGAGGAGCACGGCGGCGACGGCGAGCAGCACGCTCAGCGCGATCATCAGGAAGTACAGGGCGGTGCGTCTGCCGATGGTTTCGGGGTCACCGACGGACGGCGGGTTCGCCGGGTACTTCAGGAACGGGACGACATAGACGGTCAGAAGGGCGCCGAGCGAGACGAACACCGCGGTGGCGCGCGGCCCGAACCGGCCGATACGGCCGAGCGCGACACAGAACGCGAGCGCGGCGATACCGCCGACGGCGACCCCGAACACCAGCACACCGGTGGCGAGACCACCGGTGGACTGGAGCGTGCGGCTGAACACCTCTTCGCCGTGCTCGTGCGCGTGCGCCTCCTCGAAGTCGATCGCCGCGTCCACCCGGGGCTCGCCCAGGAGGTACGCCACGACGAGCGCCAGGGCGCCCGCCGCGAGTCCGGCGATCATGCCCCGCACCAGCAGGGCCCTGACGGACAGGGAGTTCACGAGTGGTTCCCCTGGTCTCAGTGGCAGGGGAAGCCGAGCAGGTGGCGTCCGTCGTGCAGCCACTCGTGGACGTTCTCGCCGGAGAAGACGCTGGTGGCGCCCTGCTCGGAGCCGACGAAGTAGAGCAGCACGAGCATGAGGATGCCGAAGAACAAGGCCCAGGGGGCGATGGCCTTGAGCGAGATGGGAGTGATGGCCGGCGTTGCTTCGGCGCTGGGCGCAGGGGCGGAGAGAGCCACGGCAGAACCTCCTGGGGAACACGCGTCCCGGTCAATGGTGCCTTTGTCGACGGTGGTGGGTCTGACTTCCCCGTCCTCGCTCCCTGTCGGGGGCTCGCCGGGTTCACAGTGGCGCGACCGTGCCGGAATCTCACCGGGCTTCCTTCACACCGTCTTTATGTCGACGAGACCGTACCGCGTGACGGTCCGCGCCGCTACGGCGCACGGTGGCACCGCCCCCGCGCCACATGCGCGAACGGCCGTGCTCTGCTTGTCCCATGACCGTACGCGTGATGTTGATCTCACCCCCGGCCGACCGCTACGCGCGTGAGGCGAGAGTCGGCGACGACGCGGCCTCCCCCGACGAGGACGCCCTGCGCCGGGTCAAGGACGCGGTGGCGACGCTGCCGGTGCCGGGCCGCCGGCTGAAACCGCCCTCCTCCCGCTACGAGTTGGCGGACGGCCTGCCCACCGGCGACGAACCGGCCCTGGCCGACTGGGATCTGGGCAGCTGGCGGGGGCGGCGGCTGGACGAGCTGAGCGCCGAGGAGCCGACGGGGGTACGGGCCTGGCTCACCGATCCCGCGGCGGCGCCGCACGGCGGCGAGAGCCTGCTCGCGCTCGTCGCGCGGGTGGGCGCGTGGCTGGACACGCTGCCCGTGGCGGGCGGGCGCGTCCTCGCGGTCGCCTCCCCCGCGGTGGTCCGCGCGGCCGTCACCCACGCCCTGGCCCTGCCTCCCGCGTCCTTCTGGCGGCTGGACGTGGCCCCCCTGACTCTGACCGAACTCTCGGGCCGTTCGGGCCGCTGGAACCTGCGGTGCGGGCGCCCGGCGGGAGGCTGAGAGCCGGTCCTTGAGGGGCGCCGGATACGCCGAAGGCCCCCGCCGTGATCGGCGGGGGCCTTCGGTACGGGTGGGCATGGACGGTTTCGAACCGCCGACATCTGCTTTGTAAGAGCAGCGCTCTACCCCTGAGCTACACGCCCGTGGCACATCCGTGGATGAGGGAACAGCGTACATGGCCCCCGGGGCAGGGCCGC